>DAOVRY010000198.1 GCA_030633645.1 Pseudomonadota bacterium
ATACGCGCACCTAAATTTCCCCCCATGGCAGACAAAGCGAGATGGACACCTAATCCGCCCCTCCCGATTGCATGGCAGGAGGCAACCAATCCATCTTGGATAGCCTGATAAAGTGCATAATAGAGAGGGAGCACCTTTTCTGCATCAACCTCTGGGACATTGATCCCTACACAATTCATCATTTGGTAGTACTCGCTCGCTCCAAGCTCATCCTTTGATGTGCCCAGCATGTATACAAGATCACCCGGTGCCTTAAATTCCATGGTCACGCATTTGCTAATATCCTTCACCACGGCTGTGGCGGTAAACTGAAGGGTTGGCAGACCAGATACCTTCTGGCTTGCTCCAGATGGCCCCTTGAGGTCGCCATCGGTATACATACTGTCTTTGCCCGACAGCAACGGTATCTCAAAGGCAAGGGTGTAGTCCCTGAGCGCCCAACAGGACCGTACCAGTTGGGCCGCCTTGTACTTTCCATCAGGATTGGTTACCGGATCATAAATGATAGTGGGCCAGCAGAAATTATCCACCCCCCCTAACTCATCCGGATCACCACCAACAGCAATAAGTCGTCTCACCGCCTCATCAATAGCAACAGCCGTCATGTGATAGGTATCAATCAGTGAATAAAATGGATTGATCGCTTGGGTGATAGCTATCCCTTTCAGGGATCCAAGAATCGGTCGCACAACTGCCGCGTCGCTTACCATATCATGCTCTTTCCCTATCAGGGGTTTTACCGTGCTCCCACCCTGAACCTCATGGTCATACTGCCTTTGGATCCAGTTTTTGGCGCATATGTTTGGCCTCTTCAAAAGTGATGTGAGGAGTGAACCCTGGTCCTCTGGATCAGCTAACCCGGGCTCTTCTAATCCCCTGGATGAAGGGGAAGCCCATTCAGCATCAAATTCCCACTGGGGGAATCCCGATTTGAGGAGATCCATGCGCACATAGGCACAGGGCTTTTCATCATGGGTGAGATGGAGATATCCGGTATTCGTGTATTGGCCAATGACCGTACTCTCCACCGCGTGTCTGCTGGAGAGTTCAAGAAACCGATCAATCTTCTCAGGTCTTACCGCCACCGTCATCCTCTCCTGGGATTCACTAACCCATATCTCCCATGGATCTAATCCCTCATATTTAAGAGGTACCTTTGCCAGATCTACATAACACCCATTACTCCATCTGGCCGATTCCCCTATCGATGAAGAAAGGCCTCCGCCGCCGTTGTCGGTGATAAACTCTATCAATCCTTCATCCCTGGCCTCGAGTAAGAAGTCGTGCATCTTCTTTTGGGTGTAAGGATCCCCAATCTGAACGTGGCCTGCAGGCGTTGTTTCGCTATACGTCTCAGAGGCAGCAGTAACACCATGGATACCATCCTTTCCTACCCTGCCACCGCACATGACTATGAGATCACCAGGATGCGTCTCTTTCAGATGCGAAGATCTACCGTCCACTGTGGCTGGCATTATGCCGAGGGCAGTTACAAACACAAGGCATTTTCCCATGTAGGAGTGGTCAAACACGACTTGTCCGAATGGGGTGGGAATACCACTCTTGTTTCCACCATCCTTCACCCCTTCGATTACCCCATCCAGAAGTCGCCGGGGATGAAGGTGGGGTTTTAATTCTCCGGCATAGTCCCGGGGACCGACACAGAAACCATAGGTTCCCAGGACGAGTTTCGAACCCTTTCCTGTTCCTAGAGGGTCCCGGTAAATTCCCACTATTCCTGTGATAGCGCCCCCATATGCCTCCATGTTTGAGGGGCTATTGTGTGTCTCTCCGGTAATAACATAATAGTGATTCTCATCAAACCTCCCCACCCCTGCATTATCCCAGAGTACTGACACAACCCAGTTTTTCTTCTCCTTTATCCGCAGGGTAGGGCCTTCAATGCATCCGTTAAAAGGGTTATCAACGATTTCTTGACGACCGGTAGCCAGATCACGATATTTAAAAAGGCCTCTGAATGTGTTGTGATTGCAATGATCACTCCGTGCCTGCGATATATACTCGAGCTCAACATCTGTGGGAAGATCCAGGCCAACCGTCTTTCTCTCTAAAAGCACACCCTTGTTGAGGAAATAGTCTCGTATAACTGGTATATCTCTGTCCTGCAATGCGAGGTTCCTTTCTGTTGACAACCTCTGTAATTCAGTATCGCTCTTTATTCGGAATGTCCTCACCTGGGGTAGGTTATCGAGGGCAACCTTGGGAATATGTATGCCAATTCCCTTTTGACCATCCCATTCGTCCCCGCCTGCCACAGCCAGGCCTGAGCGGGCAGGTTTCTTAAATATTCTCCATTGCTGGATGATATCATTGGCTAATATCTCCCGAGCTATCGTTTCAACATCGTTTTCTTGCAGATTTCCCTTCATCTGGTATATCTTAGACGTGTAAACCGATTCATCGTGCCCGAACCTTGCGCCGAGGAGATCCTCTATGGCCTCAACCGCGGTGCTGCCTGCAGGGTCTCTCACCCCTGGCCTCAGACCAACCCATATTATCCAGTCGAAATCATCTGCTAGCGGAAAAAAAGAGGATTCTTCGGTAACAGGATTGGTGAATATCTCGGTCCTGATCCTTTCCAACTGATCATTACTAAGATCAGCGTCAATGGTAAGCACTTTAATGATCGTGGTGTCACTCACAGCGAGTCCAAAGTAGGCGGATGCCTTGCGGCTAATACTCATCCCCTCTGCATCAATCAACTCGGGCCTTAATCTTATTTCCAGTCTAGCAGCCATTATTTGTTTTACTTTATAATCCCTATTTTTTAGGGTATTTATAAAAGTAATGATTCATGTATTTTCTTCAAAAGCCACGGAGAATCTATAGCACATTGTGGTCCTTTCTTACATAAAAAACAATAGGATAACAGCAATAATTTGACTGTAGGGGGTGATTACATGGAAATATATCTTATGCAACATGGCCCCGCCTTTCCTAAAGAGCAGGACCCTGACGAGGGCCTGAGTCCTGACGGAGACGCCATGATCCATGCAAGCGGAAAGGCCCTGAAAAAGATGGGGATTACCTTTGATGTAATCCTTGCGAGCCCCAAGAAACGATCCAGACAGACCGCTGCCATTGTGGCAGAGGAGGTAGGGTTTCCGCCTGAAAAAATCATGGAGACGGAAAAGGTAAAGGCCATGACCCCTCCGGAAGAGACCATAAAGGTCTTGCGGGAATATGGTGCCAACACAAAGGTATTTATAGCCGGACACCTGCCATCACTCGCCGAGGTCGCTTCTTCTCTGCTGACTGAAGGTTCTCATGCAACCATAGCATTTGAAAGGGGCGGTTGCTGCAGGATTGATGTAGAAGATCTCCCGACACACTCAGGGCACCTGAAATGGTATCTAACCCCAGAACAACTAAAGCTCATAGCCACCTAAATCTGGCAATGTCCGTTGATAGTTGCCGGTGGTCTGTCGATTTAGATCATCTGCTTCTTTGTTACTGCTGAGTGCATTTAATAGGTTACATTTTTCGCCTGAATTAAGACTCGGCCTTTTTTAAGACAGGATTGACAGGATTTTTTGGATATTTCCTTCTTGGCTTTCCGAATGAAAGCCAAGAAATGCAATCGCCTTCGGCGAAGTTGAATGAATAGATACTCTTCAAAATGTTGATG
>DAOVRY010000079.1 GCA_030633645.1 Pseudomonadota bacterium
TCTTTTATCCGGCCTTGCGTATGCCTGATCAAAGAAGGATATCTGAGATGAGAGGGACTGAATCTCGCCTGGTCTGAATACCTTTACCTGGCCAAATTCGCCGTCATATCCCTCCTGTATATAGACCTCACGGTTCCTGAGCCTTTTTATACCCTCTTGCAATATATCATCGCCGATCTCCCCGATTTGCTCATACGAGAGGTCAATGAGAATAGAGAACTCTGCACCACCTTTCTGCAACAGCTGTTCGTACTGCTTATTCACCTCTTTGCTGTTTGGGCCAACTCCCTTGATCTCTGCGATAAGATTCTTCAAGGGAGTCAGGGAATAGAATGGCTCTTTTTGAGGCCGGAGCTCGGGGTCCATCCTATCGGCAAGCTGCATGACCCTGTTCAATACCCCTACTGTTACCTTTTTGCCGCATACCGGACAAATCCCGCCGTGTTGTGCTGTCTCTTGAGGGGTCCAGCAGATACCGCATTTTCGGTGTCCGTCTAAATGATACTTGCCTTCCTGGGGAAAGAACTCAATCGTACCAAGGAATTTATGGGGACCGCTACCTTTCATTGCACCAGTGATTCCTGAATAAGAAAGCTCTGCATCAAACAGATTTGCCTCTCTTCCCAGTTTTTCAGGTGAGTGGGCGTCTGAATTTGAAATAATGGTATATTTGTCTAAGAATGAGCAGAGCCAGTTCATGGCGGGATCAGATGAGAGCCCGGTCTCCACTGCAAAGATGTGGTTTGCAAGATCCCCAAAACATTCTTCAATGGTATCATACCCGGATTTGGCACCCAGCACGGAAAACCACGGCGTCCATATATGGGCAGGAATAAAAACCGCGTCATCACCTGCCTCCAGGGTAATCTCCAATAAATCCCGTGAGGCAATTCCCAGTATAGGCCTCCCGTCGGATCTGATGTTGCCCATTGTCTCTAGCTTACTCTGCATCTTCTTTACCGTGTCAAATGATGAGGACATGATCAGGTTATGTACCTTTCGGACCCTACCCCTTTCTTTGTAGATGCTGCTTATCTCTCCAGAGAGAATAAACCTGACCGGTTGGAGCGTTGAAGATGGGAACAGGTCATCATTTCGGCGATATTCATCTTTGAGTCTGAACAGGCCCTCCTCTGCGGGGATCAGCTTCTCCTTCAGGTCTTCGTACCATCCCGGATGAAATACATCACCTGTTCCCACAACGTCGATTCCCTTGCGGCGGGCCCAGAAATCAAGGTTTTCCAGGGTAAGGCCACTGCTGGTAGCAATGGAATAATGGGAGTGAATATGTAAGTCAGCTATAAACCGCATATTAAATGCCTAAAATATGAAGTGTGTTAAAGTTGGCAAACTCGTAAAAAGTGTTTTGTGAACGAGATTGAGCATTTTGGGAGAAAAGCGCTTGAGATGTGCAGCGTTAAGAAATGCTAACTGTTTGAGGGCCTTATACCGAGTTTTAGCATTTTAGCTGAACATCTTAAGTGCGCCCAAAATGCTCACGCAGTGAGCAAAATTGACTTTTTACGAATGCATCAAGATTTGTAGCAAAAAACGTTTTAATGACCGCTCAAAGGCATTTCCGTTTGGGCAACAGCCTGTCAAGATCTGGCACTATCTTAAGTGTGTTAAAAATACCACACTTATTTTCCGAATACAACAAGAGCACTCATTGGGTTTGCGAGTTAACTTATTGTTATTTCACATAATTTAGTAATCTGCATTCCAACGGCAAGGTTATTGCACTGCAATTCTCCATTGGGCAGCAGCCATCACTAATGACCTTTTCAGAGAAAGGGTCCAAGGTCTAAGCAGAGACCAAAATCATCGAGTTGTAATGGATATCGAAAAGGAGGAATAGGCCGGTGAAGAGATGGTCCGTATTATTACTGTTTGCATTCTTATTGGCTTTGGTTTTCTTCAGGGTCGCGTATGCAGATTGTAGGAGATTCGCAGTTTCAGAAGAACTCAGCACGTTATTCCTGGGAAAGAACTTCACAACATGGCTCACATGCAGTCCCTTTACAAGCACGGGTTTGGATTGTCAAAACCTTAGTTTCATTCGTACCAGGGGCATAGCTGAATACAACCTGTTTGACAGTGATTTCTCATTTAGAAAGAGCTCCCTGTTAAACAATAGTGAATTAAACGGGAAAGAAAAGGCATGGCACGAATATGCTTTTGATCCTAAAGCCCTTATGCCGGCTGAACTGGGCATTCGGGAAGCCAGCATTGACTTCGGTAAGCTGGCACCTCATGTGGGGATTGATTGGGGTCACGGAATAGGGGAAAACAATAAATGGGTGCTTTCCTTCGACCTGGGTATTTCTCTCCAGGGTTCTCCTAATCTTCACCATGATTCATATGGTTCAGTAACCACCAATCCAAACCTCCTGGCACATTTAGATAGAGAAAAGCAGGATCTCACCGATCAAATAAAAAATGCCTTCCCATTCTTCGGCCTTGGGATAATCTATAAGTTTTAGCAGTCCATGTCCTAACCCGGATAAACCGGAAATCCCTGTCCCGTTAAATGCCTTTTTCTATTTAGCCGGGGGGCTTCGAGTTTTAGGTTTTACCGAGAAGCGCCCCACACACTCCTATGGGGTGCCTACTCAAAGGCACATCATCTGGGCGTGGATTATTTGCTCTTAACGCTCTTGCCATAATATACAGGCTATATACCGCTCAATAGCTCATTTCTGGAGCCGACCCTAATTTTTCGATTTGAATATTGAGAAACAAACCTTATAATCCGTAAGCAGCATAAAGATTCCTCTCAGGCCGATACCGATCTATGAGTAAACGCAGAAAAACAGCCCTCTGGGTAACAGGAACCGTAGGATGCCTTTTGGTTCTCCTGTTAGCCCTCATTCTCCTTTTGCCCCACTTAATCAACCTGGAACCGATAAGGGACAAGATACAGGCCACTGTTTCTCAGAAACTAGGGGGTGAACTGGAATTTCAACGGATTGCTCTTTCATTTCTCCCACTTCCCCATGTGGTGATTCATCAGACAAGCCTATCCATCCCAGGAAAAGTCAGCGGTACTTTGGAGTCCTTGGAAGTTCATCCCAAGATACTTCCTCTCCTCAGGGGTAAATTGCGCATCGCAAAAGTCCAGGTGCAAAGACCTGATTTCAAAATTAAACTCCCGGAAATCCGTGTCAAAAAGACGGGGAGAACAAAGCCTGCCGCCCCTTCTCCGGATATTGAAAAAACACTGGCCCATTTGTTAGCGCCTTTGGCATTGAACGCACCCGACCTTATCGTTGAAATTAAAGACGGCAGGTTGGATTTTTCCGAGCAGGGTCAGCCCGGCTTTTCTCTCAGTAATATTCATGTACGTATTGTTTTTCCGCCAAGCGGATTCAGAATTCATCTAGCTTGTGCCTCCAATCTTTGGGAAAAAATTGGAGTGGAGGGAACATTAGATTCACAGAACCTCAAGGGCAAGGGCCTTATTAATCTGACAAACTTCCAACCCCATGTGCTCACGAGTTACCTTTTTCCTGATGCTCCTCAGCAGCTTACAGACTCTCAAGTCAATTTAACCTGCGGGTTTAAGTTTGACGGTCTCAAAGCCTTGCAGGCGGAGTTGGAAGGATCTGTCCCTCGCTTGGCCTTTCAGCGGGGAAATGAGAAATTGGTCGTAGAAGGCAAGAGCCTGAAAGCCTCCTTTCAGATGGATCCGGATAAGAAAGCGTTTTCACTCACTGAACTGAATCTGGATTATCCTCAGCTCACCATGTCTGGAAAACTTCTCATAAATCGGGCTTCTCCCCAGATCAATGTTGAACTTGAAGGCAGAGACGTCGATATTTCCTCGATCCGGGAAACAGTCCTCGTTCTGGCAGGAGATAACCCCGATGTTCAGGAAATTCTTCACATTGTAAAAGGTGGAAAGGTAACCTTTGTCGCCCTTACGGCTCAAGGAAGTAGACTGGCTGATTTGGGAAACCTCGAAAATATTCTTATCAGAGCCAGCATACTTGAGGGGAAAATCTCCGTGCCGGACGTTGATTTGGATCTTGAGGATGTGAAAGGTGAAGCGATCATTTCTCAAGGCATACTGGAAGGGGAAAACCTTGAAGCACGCCTGGGGAACACTTGGGCACGTAACGGGAAATTGAAACTGGGTCTGGAGGGAAAAGATGCTCCATTTCATCTGGACATTCTGGTACAGGCTGATCTGACAGAACTCCCTCCAATTATGAAGCGCCTAGTTGACGATAAATCTTTCTTAGGAGAGATCAGCCTCATACAAGACCTTAAGGGCAGCGCGACAGGGAGATTGGTTCTGGGTGAAAGCACAGAATTGGTCAAAGTGCGTCTGGATATCTCGGAATTCAATCTGTCCGCCAAATACCAGAGAATTCCATATCCACTGGAAATGAGCGGGGGGCGTTTCTCCTACGATGAAAAGAAAATCAGTGTAGAGAACTTGAGTGTCAACCTAGGAAAGTCCTCCTTTTCTCGGCTCTCTGCCGGTTTGGACTTGGGAAAAGCACTTTACTTGGATGTTAAATCCGGAAAGGCCGATGTCTTTTTGGATGAGATCCATTCTTGGCTTACGTCGCTTGAAAGGTCTCCTGTAAAACCTACAGATTTAAGAGCCCTGAAAGGTACCCTTACGCTATCTTCAGTCCGTTACAAGGGCGCGTTGGCAGAGCCCGGAACGTTCGATTTTGAATCGACAGGTGAAATGAACGATGTTGTGGTGAATACTGCCGTATTACCAAGCCCGATCCAAGTGAAAAAGGCACGCTTTTTTGTAATTGGGGATGCTACCAATCAAAAGGGTACGTTAGAGTATGCTCAGATATCCATGTTGGATGCCTCGATGAATATCTCGGGTACTTTTGATGATTACTTTGAGGGCCTTAATAACTTTGATGTAAGCCTTTATGGGGATATGGGGCCGGAGTCATTTCGATGGGTCTCAAAGCTTATCCACCTGCCACCCCAACTGACATTACCGGCTCCCCTGTCTGTTTCAGAAGCTCGCCTCGTCCGCGAAAAGGGTACCAAAATATCTTTCAAGGCAAGTCTGGCTGTGCAAGGAGGTCCGAATGTCTCTTTAGATATTCTTAAAAGTCCAGAGGAGTTAAGGATCAAAAATCTGGTGATCCGTGACGAAAAATCCGATGCTTCCCTAACGCTTAACCTTAAAAATCGGGTTTTGGGCCTCACCTTTTCCGGTAAATTGAACGAAAAAACACTGGAGAAAATCTTTCCCGTATACAGATTTCGCGATGGCTGGGTACAGGGAGATTTTCGGGCACACATTTTGACGGATCAACCGATGAGATCTACGGCCGAAGGAAGACTGGAAGCAGAACATCTTACCCTGTTCCTATGGCAATCTCAGCCGCCTTTGGAAATCGACAAAGTCTCACTGGATGCCAAGGGAAATGGTATCACATTAGAATCGGTTATTTTTGCGTGGGGGGAAGAGCGCTTCTCCCTTAAAGGGAATGTAGAAGTTTCAGAAGAGGGGTTCAACCTCGATATGGACCTTGCCGCTGATAGCTTAGACGCGCAGAAAGTGCAAGCTCTTATGGCCAAATCGGACAAGGAGCCGGCCGGAGCAGGTAAGGAACCGGCCGATGCACAAAGAAAAGA
>DAOVRY010000173.1 GCA_030633645.1 Pseudomonadota bacterium
CTGGTGATAGAGCTCTTCTGCGGTACATCGCTTATGATCTTGAAATTATAACTCACCATTTCCAACATTCCATTGGTTTTTTCTTTTGCTAATATTCGATATTCAAAATGCTCACGACGCCCGGCTATAGGACGAAAATAATAGAATTTGTACAATCGCTCACCCTGCCTTATCTGTAATAAATAGTGATCATGATCAGGATGTGACTTCTTAGAGTTCACGCCTTTAAATCGTTTTTTCATATCTAATGCCGTATATGAATTCAGGAATATCCTACAAAGTAAATATCTTTATGGAGAACCCACAAGTTGCTTCAGAACCTACATCCCGGTTTTTAGAATGAAAACTGAGCCCAGAGATCTTAATAGCAGTATCCCTAATTAGAGATGGTCACGGTCTCATTTCCTCACCAACACCTCTTTAGGTACCTCCGCCTTCTCAGGCCAGCCATCGGGGATGAGCTGACCTGGTTTCTCCCCTTGCTTCTTTTTGTCTGAATGCAGCTTGGGCCGCTTGAACTCCTCCCTGGGTTCCTTGGGGATTCTGCCATTGAGGATAGCCTCTGAGCGCAGGCGTCTTCCGATGGTCTTCTCCATCAAGGTGCCAAGCTCTAAGATCCGGTCAATATCGATACCGCTGATATCAATGCCCATCTCATCGAGCATGACACACAGATCCTCAAAGGTTACCAGGCCCACCACATTGGGGTCTTTGTAGTAGTAGGCACCAGTTCCGGGCACCGGGGTCCTGTCCAGGAAGTTGGTGGGCTGTCCGCCAATACCTCCCAGGCAGCCCTCAAAGATCTCGATACCTGTCTGAAGGGCAGCCAGCACATTGGCCAGCCCCCAGCCCCGGGATACATGGAAGTGGGCAACGTGAAGATCAGGGTTGGGAATCTCATCTAAGAGCATGGCATAGTAGCGGTAGACCTGATCAGGAGGAGCAGAGCCGTCGTGGTCAGCGTGCTCAATATCATCTGCACCAATAGAGAGCCAGCGCTTGGTAAACTCAATGGCATCTTCTAACTTGGTGGGACCTGAGATAGGGCTTCCCCAGATGGTACTCACCGTGCCACACATCTTAATACCAGCATCCTTGCACTTCTTAATACACCGCTCTGCCTCCTTCCAGTAGCTAGGAAGGGTAGTGCCTGAGTTGGCAAAGTGGTGCTCTTCATCGGTTGAGACCATCATAAGAACCCGATCGGGGCCGTAGCCTTTTTCCCTGAGTTCGATGGCGCGGTCTACTCCGGGCTCTCTGATGGTGACCGCGGTCCACTCGATGTCCTCTTTGATGAGGTTGCGTTTGGCGAGTCGCTTCTCAAAGATCTCGTCTCTGATTCCCTTGAGCACTAGTTCGGCATCCTTGAACTGGGGCATGATCCGGGGGTTTCCCAGGTTACAGACCTCCATTCTTTTCACCCCGGCAAAGGCCAGCTCCTGGAGGTAGTAGATCTTGGCCTCGGTGGGAATCCACGCCTCCTCATGCTGAAACCCATCTCTGATGGTGATATCAGCAAGTTTGACCTTTTTGGGCATCCGGGGGTTAAGGGAAAAGATATCGTGTTCACTCATGGCGTTCCTCCTTTCTATCCTTTGATGGACCGGGGGAGGAGCATCTGATGGTGGGGGCAGATGCTCTGTGGATTTTGGTAACAGCTCCTCGCAAAGGCAATAAAGTAATCCCTGAGCACTGTCATCGGCGCAATCTCATCCACCAGACCGGCCTTTGCACAATAAAGTGGCCTTGACTGATCATAGTACTGCTGCGCCAGTGCGTTCATCTTATCAATCACTGGCTCAAGAGGGTTGCCTGCATCCTTTTCCTTTACCAGTCTCCTTGCAAAGGCAGCAGCTGCGGCAGTTTCTCCATGCATGACATAGATCTCGGTGGTAGGTACCCCGAGGGTAAAGGCATTGTTTCTGTTTGCCTGAGGTCCTCCCATGATGTAGTGTGCCGCAGCTGTACCTTTTCGCAATACCACGCACATCATAGGAACCTCTGAACTCTCGATAGAGTAGATGAGCGACTGACCAAGTCCGAGGAGTTCTGCCTTCTCAGCGATATCCCCCACATCAATACCTGAGGTATCTTGAAACCAGATCATGGGTATCCTGTCCCTACCGCAGAACATGACCAACTCATTCATCTTAATAAGGCCTTCCCGGTAAAGTTTACCCCCGATACCCAGATATTGATTCTCAGCATATTGGGGATAACCCTTGCCCAAAAATCCCTGCCGATTCGCGATAACTCCAATCGGGAGACCATCTATCTTGGCAAGTCCGCAATAGACTTCAGGGCCATAGTCCGGTCTGTATTCCATGTGCTCGCTTCCATCAAAAACCCGTGCCAGCACCTGTTCAATGCTGTAGGTCCTTTTTTGATTAAAGGGCACAATGTAGTTAAGGTCATCTGCAGGATAAATCGGGTCAGCAGGTTCTGCTACCCTGTAACTTGAGGGATCATAAAGGGGCATACCCGCCATACATTCCTTTAAAGCACCAAGAACGCCTTCCTCGGTGTCGAATGTCTCCCTCATAAAGCCGGTTTCGTCGTAGTGAATCTTCACTCCTCCAGGGGGCACCTGCTTGAACCTTTTGGTTGCCTCAATGATAGTCTCTGCACCCTCCAGATCAAATCCTCCCTTGGGAGACATACCACTTACAATACCTCCTCCACCTACTGCCATATTTGACTTCTCATGGGCGAAGATGATAGCCGGGCTGATTGCATGGTATCCACCACCAGCTGGATTGGTGCCGAACATACCCACAATTACTGGTATTCCTTTTCGGATTAGCTCACTGTGCCTAAAAAATATTCTTCCGCCAGACCTCCTGCCAGCGTATACCTTTTCCTGTTCTGTGAGCTTTACGCCACTGCAGTTAAGCACCCAGACAAGGGGAATACGCAGCAGCTCGGCCATATCCTGGGCCCGAAACACATGCTCCCGCTGCCCTGGGATCCAGGCCCCAGCCAGAACCTTATTGTCTGAGGCAATAATTGAGGCGTATCTCCCTGATATCTTTCCCAGGCCGGTAATAACCCCGGTTGTTCCTTCCTGATTGAACTCAGGATCATAGAGGCTATTTAATGGTAAAAAGGTGCCAGGATCTACTAAGAGCTCAATCCTTTCCCAGGCTGTCTTTTCTCCACGCTTATGGACCCTTTCGATCGGGATACCTGTCTCTTTTCTTTTCTCTATGGCCTGAGCTACCTCCTTCTCAACCGTTGTAATCTCAACGGCATTGGTTGCTCCCTGTTCTCTCTCGCTTTCGCTAAGCTCTCTCCCTATAGGAGTCATTTTTTCAAAATAATGTCTCATCCTTACCTACCCCCTATAATCGGTTACCTTTTGCTCAAGTGTTCCTATCAGACCTGCCCGGAATCGTGGATCTCTGTAAAGTCTCGCATCTGCCTTCATCTCTCTTTCAACAAATTCATGTTCGATAAACTTAGATGGCTCGTAGCTCTCGAAGAGACCGGTCAAGGCCTCGATTGACTGTGGTGCCAGAGGTCTTCCAACCTTGGCAATCTCCTCCTTTGCCTCTCTTAACGGCTGTCCCCACAGATGAGAATAATTCTCCGGATTCTTTCTTCTGGCTGTCTCCTGAGAGATCTCCTCTTTGGTAGCCAGGGTACCTCTCTGTTTTTCATCTACCTTCGGGATCTCTCCTTCTGGGCACACTGCAAGTTCCAGTGCTTTCGGAAGTAAGAGGAGCCCAGTCCTCTCATTATGGACCTCTAACTCTTCCTGATACCGTGCCTTATCAGCCTCTGGATCATCGGTTTTCTGCCTCTTTGGAAAGGGGAAAGGTATATCCACAACTACATCATAGGTTCCGATCTCCTTTAATTGCATGGCCTTGACCTCCTTTGCTGTCATGGCCATATATTCTGCATTGGTAAGGCC
>DAOVRY010000121.1 GCA_030633645.1 Pseudomonadota bacterium
AATAACCCGCCACATGATGGGCAGGTATAAAGAAGTTCATCAATATCAAATTCATCCCTGCATTCAAGGCACCGATACAACATTCTACCTGATGGTTCAGGTATAAGATATTTTCTGATATCCTCTGGAAATTCATTAAACTTCATTCAAATCTCCTATAAGACGTTCACCGTTCATCCGGCGGTGGAGCAACGAACAACAAACTTTAGGCACTCATAACTTTAGGCCCTCAAGATCCCATATCAAGCTGGTGTTTCCTCTTTTGATCTCTTTTCTGCTTTTTCCCGCTCTAACCTGGGGAGGTCAGACCTTCCCCAGAGAGAACGCTATTGTAAAGGCTGTAAGGAAGGTAAGCCCTGCCGTAGTCAACATTAGCTCCAGCAAGCTCGTTGAGAGAGGTATCAATCCCTTTTTCCCGAGGGAAAGCAATGATTTCTTTAACAGATTTTTCAGGGATTTTTTTGAGCCCCGCAAGAGACAATATGTTCAGAAAAGCCTTGGCTCTGGTGTTATTATTGATCGCGCTCACCACTATATCCTGACCAATCATCATGTTATTGTGCGTGCATCAAAGATAACCATTACCCTGGCCAATCAGCAGGAATTTGAGGCCAGGGTAGTAGGCACTGATCCTGAGTCGGACCTGGCTGTCCTGAAAATTGAGACAGACCCGGAATTACCGGCAATTGCAATGGGCAGATCAGATGACCTTATGATAGGAGAAACAGTCATTGCAATTGGTAATCCGTTTGGCCTGTCTCACACGGTAACAACAGGGGTGATAAGCGCCCTCAACAGATCGGTAAGGACAGAAGCCGGTGTTTATCACAATTTTATCCAGATAGACGCCTCGATCAATCCCGGCAATAGCGGTGGCCCCCTCCTGAACATCAATGGCGAACTCATAGGCATTAATACAGCGATTTATTCTGGGGCTGAGGGAATAGGCTTTGCCATACCTATTGACCGGGCAAAGCGGATTGTGCACGACCTGATACACTACGGTAGGGTTAAGACAGCCTGGCTCGGTATCACGGTTCAAGATCTGACTGAGAATTTAGTCAATTATTTCAATTTGCCGATAAATGAAGGGGCCCTGATTACCGATGTTGTTGTTGAATCGCCAGCAAAAGAGAGAGGCCTCAAGAGGGGGGATATCATTAGCGAGCTCAATAAATATGAGATTAAATCCAGTCGCGATTATTACGACCACCTATCCCAGCATACGGCCAGTGAAACGGTTCATTTGACTTTTTTTAGGGATGGAAAAAGCCACAAGATAGATATTAAGGCTGCCTCGTTCCCATCTGATCTGGCTCTTAACCTGGCATTTGACCGGCTCGGTTTCAAGGTAGAAGAGCTAAATAGGCGTTTGGCCACGCAGTATAGGGTGAGGGAAAAACAGGGCCTGGTTATTGTAGTCATCAGAAAAGGCTCCCAGGCAGATAAGATAGGCCTTGAGCCAGGTGATCTCGTCAAGGGTGTAAATGAGCTTTCAGTTAATACGAAACAAGATTTTACAAAGGCAGTTATAAGATATAGACTAAAAGAACAGATAACCGTGCGTATTCAAAGAGGTTGGACTGTTTATTCTATCTCCTTTAGGATGTGAATCCTGTTAGTATCGTTCAAAACTGTTGGCACACTGGTATATTGGTCAGAGGTGGTGCGTCATGACCGCCCTGGGATACGAATTATCGCTGACTATTGTTCAAGCCAACACTTTTGAACGATGCCATCCTGTTGGAGGATTCAAATGCGACTTTGAACTTGCCTCAAACTTATCAACCTATCCAACCTTTATGATTCCTATTCCTTTTGGCTCTTTTTTAATTCCTGTATATTTTTCAAGATTGTCTTGGCCTTCGTGATCAAATAATCCACCCTTTTATAGTTGGGGTCGATAATCCACACCAGTTTCCACTCCTCAATAGCTTCGGTCAATAATTCCTTATCAAAGAAGCGGATCCCTTTTATATAATGCATTTCTTTGTACAAGTTTTCACTCTTTTCGAGATAAAATTTACATTTTTTGCTGTCATTCTTGAGGCGCAGACATGCCTTAAATTGATGTCTGGCTGCTAAGTAATCCTCCTTTCCAAAAAGGCTCATGCCGTGTTGTAAATGAGCTTTGTAGGAATATTCAAGAGCGATACTATCCTGAGGGTATACATTGAGGACCTTGTTAAAGGCATCAATAGCTTCCTGGTATTTCTTTATGCTGAAGAGCTCAACGCCATCATCGCGATAGCTGGCAACCTGATCGAGAGCTTCTTCTTTTTTCTCCTCAACTGCTGGTGTTTCCGCAGGCTCCTGCTCCCCCAACGTATGCTTTCCCCACTCCTTTAATCCGACACCAACTACCTCCGGTTTCTCTTTTTTTATTTCTTCCTTGCGAGCTAAAAATGGCATACCTTTAATCTCAGGAACCATGATTTTTTGACCGCCATACACCCGGTTGGCGTCGGTGATGTTGTTGTATTTTGCTATAAGGGGGAACTTACGGGGGTCCCCGTAATACATCTTGGCCACCTTTGAAAGATTCTCTCCAGGCTGAACCGTATGTATAACATAGCTTTTTATCCGGATCCGTTTCCTGGTGGTAAGCATCTTGACCGCGCCCGCATGGTCGGGCCAGAGCCTTAAAGCAATAAGGAATTGGTGACGGGCACGCCCATATTTTCCTGCCTTATGAAACTTGGTACCAGCCTGATAGTGCTCCTCTGCTGACCTGCATAACTCCTCTTCCACCCGCTTACGGCTCTCGATTGCCTCTTGGTTCAGGGGATCTACCGTGAGAGCACGCTTATAATGTCCGAGGGCTGTAACCGGATCTCCCATCTCTTCACACTTTTCGCCACCCTGGAGATACTCTGTCACCAGTTTTTTCTTGAGATCTTCAGGCGAAACTTCACCAATCTCTTTTGGGGGCCGTTTTATGAGGGGTGCACAGGCCACTAAACTCGCAACCATAAGGAAGATTAGGAGGTGGTCTTTCTTCATAGTCTTCTTACTGTAATGGAAACTTCTCAAAAGATGTGAGCCTGGTGATAAAGGTCTCCATATCTTTTTTTACTATGGGATCCCTCTTTAAGGTAAGGGGATCTGAAAAAAATGGGTTGCCTCCCCTCTTTACAGAGAACGCCATTTCATAGCCCACTTGATCACAGATATTCAATATTCTCTGGTTATAGTGGCCGTAGGGAAAGGCCAGGTAGATAGTATCCTGGTTCAGCCTTTTATCAATGATCTGTTTGGAAACAAGGAGTTCTCTCTTAACTCTAGCTATATAAGCCTTGTCGTCCTCCTCTTCGCTTCTCTTTGTAAGGTCAGCATGAGATATGGTCTGCGAGCCCACTTCAAAAGCATCGGCCTTCATCTCCCTGAGCTGATCCCAGGTGATTGCGCTTCTGGAAACCCCAACATAATCGGTATATATGAGGAGTGTTGCCAAAAAACCATATTTTTTCAGGATGGGATAGGCGATGTTGTAAGCCGATCCATACCCATCATCTATAGTAATAACAACCGATCTCTTGGGTAGGGAATGACGATATTTTAGAAAATCAAGAAGGTCGCTCAGGGTTATAACCCTATAATGGTTGTCTTTTAGGTATTTCATCTGCTGATCAAAAATATGAGTAGGGATACACAGGGAAGATTTGCACTTTTCAGCAAACCGATGGTAACACAGTATTGGTACCACCTGGTAGCCATCTACAGTGAGACCCCCCTTATTTACCTCCTTCAGGGGAATAACAATGACCTGATCCCTTTCAAAGGGGATGCCTCTATTGGCATCCTCAATCACCCATGATTTCTTTACATCACCTAAGAACCGCTCAGCTAGGGTGAAAGATGTCTCGCCCCCTTCTAGTTGGTAGATAACATAGTCATCCGATTGAAATATGGTGGGCTTCTGCACCTCCTTTTTGACAACTGCCCCTTTACCCGTGTTCAGGGTAAGATCCTGAAACGCACAGGAGTACATTATTAGCGTGCCCACCCCTGCCAAGAAAACAAAAAGTGCAAATGATCTATACGTGCTTCGTTTCCTTTTACCGAACGTTTGCATGCTGATTCCCTTATGAAGCCTATCCCTTATTGATGCATGCATCCTCATTCCCCGATCTTTGCTGCCGCCTAATCCATTGGTATCGTTCAAAAGTGTTGACATGAACTATAGTCAGTAGTCGTTTACACTCTAAAGGAGGTCATGAGAAAATGGGCATGACCCGATAGAGGTAATAATGTACACGTTCTCTAACAAATATACCACTAAGCAAACACTCTTGAACGATACTAATCCATTACCTACCTTGTCGGCGTGTTTCTCTTTTTACTTAATTGACAAGATCGATTGTTGAGAGAAAATTTTCACTCGCCTTCGCCAGGATGCCCCGTGCGGAAGCACGGGGAGGATCGGCCTTCGCCAAAGGCTTCGGCCCGACAGAGATGGCGACAGGTGATCGCGGTGTACCCCGCAGGGCGCCCATCCTCCGCAGTAGCCCAAGTTGCGGAGGATGGAAAGCCGGATTGGCTTCGGCGGAGTTCCGCTTGGCTTCGCCACAGATGCCCCGCGCGGAAGCGCGGGGAGCTTCACTTCCCGGGGTAATAAGAGAGGAAATTTGACGGAAGCGGAGTAAATTATTTTTTACCCTTTTTAAAGGTCTTAAGCTCGTCTGGGTCAAAAATAAAGTTTCTGCCGGTCCTTTTATGCGTCAACTTGCCAGCCTTTACCCATCTCCTTAGAGTAATTTCTGCTACT
>DAOVRY010000110.1 GCA_030633645.1 Pseudomonadota bacterium
GCACTGAGGCCCAAGAGGTTAAGGCCATTTTTGATGAGAATCTTTACCCCTAAAGATAAGCAGAGCCTCGCCTGGCTTAAGGCCCTATCGTTACTGATGACCCTGTGTTTATTGTAGTATCTATGAAAGCTGCCGGCTAGCTCTATTAGATAATAGGTAAGCCTGTGCGGTTGTAAGGCAGATGCAATTTCCTCGATCAGGGAAGGAAATTCACTCATGTTTCTAATTAGGGCGATCTCTTCATCTAACACCAGTTTTTCGAGGCATGGGCCAGGGTCTTCAGCAAGATCTATTCTGGCCTCAGCTGCCTTCCTAAAGATGCTGCAGATTCGGGCGTGAGCATATTGGACATAGTATACGGGATTTTCACTATCCTTCCTTTTGACCAGATCTATATCAAAATCAAGTGGGGAGGTGTGGTCTTTGCTCAAAAAGACAAACCGTACTGCATCAACGCCAACCTCATCCACAAGCTCTTTTAACGTAACATACCTACCTGATCTCTTGGACATCTTTACCTCGGTTCCGCCTTCCCAAAGCTTGACCAATTGGATCAGGAGGACCTCCAGCCAACCGTGGGGAATTCCTTCTGCCATGAGTGCAGCCTGAACCCTGTTTACATAGCCGTGATGATCTGCCCCCCAGATGTCTATTACCTTCTTAAACCCCCTTTCCCATTTATCAAGATGGTATGATATATCCGAAGCGAAATAGGTAAATTCACCATCCTTTTTGCGAATAACCCGGTCTTTGTCGTCACCAAAACGGGTAGTTTTAATCCACAGTGCTCCACCCTCTTCAAAAACCAGGCCGCTTTTTTCAATCAATTTGATTGCCTGATCGATTTTACCTGATGAGTAGAGATCGCTTTCCTTATACCAGAGGTCAAAATTCACCCTGAAATGGGCAAGGTCTTCCTTGAGCTCTTTGAGCATCTTATCTTTTCCCAGTTCAGATAATAAATCTATTGCCTCATCAACTGAGAGATTTTCAAGGTCTTGCCTCTGACCAATCTCAAGGGCCAACTCCTCAATGTAGTCACCTCGATAACCATGTTCAGGGAAGGGGTAGGATGGGTCAGAGAACTGCCTCCACCTGCTGTAGATGGACTCGCCAAGGAGTTTGATCTGTAGGCCTGCATCATTAATATAGAATTCTCTAGTGGCATCGTAACCACAAAAACGCAAGATTCGGCACAGGGTATCCCCCAAAGCTGCTCCACGACCATGGCCGAGATGAAGGGGGCCAGTAGGATTAGCACTTACAAACTCTACCATGACTTTTTCCCCTTTTCCGAGGGGGCTGCGACCATAATCATCCCCGAGCTCAGTAACCTGGGTAAGGAGACTATGCCATTGTTCTCTTGCTATAAAGAGATTTATAAAACCTCCACCACCTATCTCGGCCCTTAGGATGAGATGATCATGATCCATCAAATGCTGGATAATGATCTCAGCTATTTTCCGAGGTGAGTCCTTCTGTTCTCCAGCAAGGCTCATTGCCAGATTAGTGGCAAAATGTCCATGATCGGGGTTATGAGGAACCTCAATGGCAAACTCCGGAATGGGTGTCTGTTTAAGGTACCCCTCCCTGAAACAGAGATCCAGGGTATCTTTAAGAATCGTAGTTAACCTCTTTTTCATAAACATATTCCCGTGTGTTTCTGCTTCCAAGGGAGCAAAAGATCTCATATGAGATTGTATTGGCCCAGCGGGCCATATCCTCAGCGGTGATCCTATTTCCCTTATCCTCACCCAAGAAAACTACCTTGTCTCCCTTTTGTATCTCTTTGATTGAGGTTACATCAGCAATTGTCAGGTTCATACATAGCCTGCCGATAATCCTTGCCTTTTGGCCGTGAATCAATACCTGCCCGGTATTGCTCATAGCCCTACTGAGGCCATCACCGTAGCCTGCTGATATTATGGCTATCTTTTTGGCACCATCGGTGTAAAAGGTTCGGCCATAGCTAATCGGGGTTCCATCCCTAACCTCCCTCACCTGCAGAACAGAGGAGCAAAATGTCATAAGGTGCTCCAAGGCTGGGGGATTTGTAAACTCTGGACACGGAAGCCCGCCATAAAGCATGATACCTGGCCTCACCAGATCAAAGTGTGCCTCTTTATACCCGATAATACCTGCACTGTTTGCCAAATTATTCATGGTAAGCTCAAGTCCAAGTCTTCTACCAACGGAAATGGCTTCCTTGAAATGCTTGATCTGACTCCTGGTAAAGAGTGTATCCTCTTGATCAGCAGAAGAGAGGTGAGAAAAGAGGCCTTGAATTGTGATCCTCTTTACGCTCAGAAGCTGTTCAAGAAAAGGACCTATTTCTTTGAAGTCGATGCCGAGCCTGCCCATCCCTGTATCAATCTTTACATACATACTGATTGATCTTCCGGTCTTTTTACCCTCCTCTGAGAGCAGGCGCACAGAATCTACATTGAAGACAACCGGGGTCAGGCTGTAATCAACGACCTTTTTTGCCTCTTCAGATGTGCTTATTCCCAGCAGCACTACGACTGGTATCTTTATTCCCTCGGCCCTCAGTTTTATAGCTTCAGGGATATAGTCCACCCCCAGAGATTCTATCTGTAATTTCTCTAATTCCCGTGCTACCTGAACCAGGCCATGGCCATACCCATCTGATTTGACCATCCCCATGATTCTGGTGTGTTTGCCTGCGAATTCCCGCACCGTGAATAGGTTATGCTGTAAGGCCGAAAGGTTAACTCTTACTGTGTTAGGTGAGGAGTTCATAACAAGCTGTAAAACTAGCCCATAACAGATGTAATTTCAAGGAGTATGTAGAGACGCACGATGTTTCGTAATGAAGGCCTTCTTCAGGAGCACCGATCTCTTATTATGGACGAGCGTGATCTAATTGATCACGGTAAACCCCCGGCTGTGCCGGGGGACTCCCAGAGTTCGACATTTACGGGATAATATGGAACGTCTTCCCGCTGTGAACCGCTCAATATCAACACAAAGGAGACATTCCATGGAAATCTAACACACATTATCCCATAGAACTTGGGAATGCAAATATCATGTAGCATTCATCTCGAAATACCGTGAAAAAGACACAAAAGGAGTGCAAGATTGAAGAAGGGCATTTAGTACCCGATCATGTTCACATGCTGATCACTATTCCACCCAAATACTCAGCAGCCCACGTTGTAGGATATAATATAGAAAGCAAAACAGCTATGTACATTGCTCGAACATTTCTGGGTCACAAATTGAATTATGGTGTTCAGCATTTTTTCGCTCGTGGCTATTATGTCTCTACAGTTGGGAGAGAGGGAAAGATGATTGGAGAATATATCAAGAGGCAAGAAGAACACGACAGAAAGCTGGATCAATGGAATCTGTTTGATAAAACACCCCAAGATCCCAGTTAAGGTTTAACCGCTTTGAGCGGTTCACACTTTCAAGCCTCCGGCTTTGCCGGAGGTGTGTGACGATTTCAAATAGCTAAATTGTTACGATTATTATTCTTGGCTTTGTGCTGGTTTGATGTTATCAAGCTTAGCCTTACTTTGAGTGAGCGATTGAGACCAAGAGAGGGATGATGATCAGGATTATGTTCAAAAACGGGTTTATTTTAATGACGCTCTCGGCCTTTTTTTACGCAGTCACTGATGTTTTCATAAAGTTCATGTCTCCATCAATCGGGCCGATTCCAATCGCCTTCGTTCGGTTTCTGTTGGGAGGTCTTATCCTTTTGCCATTCCTGGTGCAGGGTCATGAATCTCTCAAGGGGAACTCTACCCGCGTTCTCTTGTTACGGGGGCTTACCGGGACACTGGCCTTCTTCTGTCTCGTCAAGTCAATTGCCATGATCCCCCTGTCAAATGCCATAGTGCTTTTTTACACCTTCCCCCTCTTTGCTACCTTTTTCTCTTTTCTTCTGTTGAAGGAGCCTTTGAAAAAGCTCGAAGTGTTGCTCACCGTAATAGGTCTGATCGGCATATACATTCTTATCAACCCGGGTTCTCACAGCTACAGCTTGGGCCATGTATTGGGGCTCCTGGCAGGTGGTTTTACGGGTCTTACGATTGTTTTAATTCGAAAGGTCAGGAAAACCAACGGCCCTTTGATTATCTATTTCTATTTCTGCCTGGTAGGAGGAACCGTCTCTTTGCCCTTTTTTGTTGTGAACTTCACCATGCCCAATTTTGAGCTCATTTTGCTCTTAGTTGTGCTTGCCGTGATTTTCCTGATCGCCCAGCTCCTCATGAACCAGGGGTTCAAGTACTGCAAAGCCACAGAGGGTGCAACGATTTTAATGTCAGAGGTTGTGTTCACTGGAATTGCAGGGGTGTTGCTCTTTAAAGACTCTTTGGGGCTTGGTTTCTTGGTTGGCGCCTCTCTGATTGTAGGGTGCGGGGTAGGGCTGAACTTAGTAGGGCGCGACCATCCTTCTTCTTACACAATGTCAAACCCATAGACTGCGGTGCCAAGGGTTGCTGACTTCTTTTTCTTCACCACCCCAGTACGATGGTTCCCACCTACGAGGCAGGCAGAGACACAAAGGCCACAGAGGAGAATATTATTTCCCTGGCCGGGAGAGGGACGGCCAGGGGAAAATGCCACCGCCTTCGGCGAAAGGCACTTCAGTCCAGGAGTGATTGTCGGATATGGCCTTTGGGTGCAGGTAGATCGCCCGGAGGGCTGCGTTCTTTTGCCCGATCGGATAAAAAAGAAGGTTCCCTCCATGCTCTCCGTGACTCTGTGGTGAATCCCCGAGCCATTACAAAGAAAAGCTGGGCATTGCTTAGTGCCCAGCTTTCTCACGATTACTAAAATTTTGAGGCAAACTATTTGACCGCCTGACCTAACTTATTGCCAGCCTTGAACCTAGCCACTTTGGTTGCAGGAATCATGATCTCCTTACCGGTTCGAGGATTCCTTCCTGTTCTGGCTTTCCTGGTGTTTACAGAAAAGGTTCCAAATCCCACCAGGGCAACCCGATCGC
>DAOVRY010000020.1 GCA_030633645.1 Pseudomonadota bacterium
ATCTTTATACCTCAGAATGAGGAAGCCAGAAAATATATCACCGACCGATTGGAAGAAACGGAGAGAGAAGAAATTTTTGTAAAAAAGCTTATTAAGCAGAGGATGGGGTGAGGGGTTTTATAAAAAATATCCGTGAAAGGTTTACGAGGCTGAATCAAAACCAAAGGATAATCCTTCTTGCAACTGCATTTTTGATAGTGCTGAATTTTATAATACTTATCCTGAGTATAGATATTACTTTCAGAGTATTGGAAAAGATTGGGTAGATCAGGGGCCGATAGAAAAGTGTTCGGATAGAAACACAAAAGATTCCATGCCGGAAACAAAATGATTTGCCAGAAGCTGGAGTAGTTTGGATATAAAAGAAGACCGGTTTCGATCTACTGGTGATCCCTGATAGGGCTGAAAAACCAATTCCTGATCAAGAAATAATCGATCTGATTGATAATATGGATCCAGATGGAGGTGAATAAACTAGGAGAGATTAAGTTTAATCTTTAAATAGAAAGGAGTAGCCATGTTTATTAAAGAAATCGATCTTTTCAAGGGAATGGGCATGGAGGTTATCGACGAAATTTTTCAAATATCGGCGGTAGAATCCTATAGTGACGGCTATATTTTGTTCAAGAAGGGTGACCCTGCACATAACTTTTATCTCCTTGAGCAAGGGGAGATAAAACTGACCATTGGAGAGGAAGGTCGCTTAGGCTTTATCATGAGTCCAGGGGATGCTTTTGGCTGGTCCAGCTTAGTTGATCGTGACGTGTACACGGCTACTGCAGAATGCAAACTCCCAAGTAAATTGATCAAAATCGAAACAGACAAGCTGGATAAGGTATTTGAAAAATATCCAGCCAGCGGGCTAATATTCTTCAAACGTTTGGCAAGAGTTATGGGCGAACGATTGATCACGACTTACAATATGCTTCTTTCTGCATACAAAGGAGGGGAGCAACCCTCCTATGGATAAACAAAGGGGGTTGTCCGGAAATTGTTATATTTCTAAGACCTTTTTCCTCTTCCAATAAGTAAGGCGAGAGATTAATCTACATCATCCCACTGCACTGAGTTTAACAACTTACTGATCAGTACCCTATGAGCGAACTTTCTCAGGGAGGAGCTCTTTTTTTATGACTGGCCTCAGGCCATTTGAAAGCAGAAAATGGATTCCACTGCTCTGGCAATCAAATGCGTCAGTCCACCCATTGAGGTTCGCCTGAAACCGGATACCCTCCTTCTGAAAGGTTCCCTATAATCTGATCCACGCTCGTTTTGGTGGTATGAAACGTCACGCTTACCGTGCAGGACTCCGGGAACAGACCGTAGGTCACGATCCCTTGAGTATTTATTAGGATAGACCTTATCCTATCTTGTGGCTCACCTCAGCATCCGCTCGGAACATTAAGGACCGTAAGATTTACTGTCTTTCTGGTTTCTGCCGTACCAGCATGCTGGCATCCGACCAGGAAAAACAGGCCTAAGAGCACGATAACAACAGCAGCATTTCTTTGTCTCATGAGATCTTCCCTCTCTTAAGGATACATAATTTCGTTGGGTACACTACAATCAAGGCCTTTTGCAACTCAATAGAAAACACATAAGGGATTTTACATCTTTAAAAAACGCGATGATACCATCGACAGGAAACCCTTTGACTAATCCCCCTTTACCCTGGTAAAGATGCTTGTATCTCTCTGATTATTAAAACTCATTCTCACTTGATGTCAACTAATCAATCTGATAAGTTTATATTAATAAAAAAGGCAATCAAGGAAGGTAATTTTTTCGACCGGATTGCCCTGATTTCATCAATATGGTTCGGTGCAGGTCTGCTGCCGGTAATGCCAGGTACCTACGGCACGGTTGCAGCCATACCTCTGTATCTAGTTGGAAGTTTTCTAGCTCCTCAATACCAGCTCTCTATTTTACTGATAATCGTCATCGGCGCAATCTGGTCATCTCACAGAAGCCAGGGCATCCTGGGTGTGCTCGATCCACAGGAGATCGTTATTGATGAGGTAGCTGGGTTCTTAGTAACCGTCATCCTTATACCCTTTACCTGGACAACCCTCATAGCAGGGTTTTTCCTCTTTAGGTTTTTTGATATCCTGAAACCACCTCCCATAAAAGGAATTGAAAGCAGGGTAAAGGGGGGAGTTGGGGTAGTCCTTGATGATCTGGTGGCCGGTGTATATGCTCATATTTCCTTGAGGCTTCTTGTCTATGTGTTTAACTGAAAACGCGTTATTGACCGGAAAAAAATGCTGACAGAGATCATAGTAATAGGTAATGAATTGATTTCTGGAAAAACAAGAGATCTTAATGGCTGGTATGCATCACGGTGTCTCTTATCTTGCGGCCTAGAGGTCAATGAAATTACAACCGTGGGCGACAACTACAATACACTCTCCGCCGCGTTGAGGAGAGCTGTAAAAAGGTCTCATTTTATCATTGTCACGGGTGGATTAGGCCCAACCGAAGATGACCTAACCACTCAGATAGCGGCAGAGGCCCTTGACAGACCCCTCTGTTTTGATCAAGCCCTTCTCGATCACATAAGGGAGGGTACGAAGAGATTAGGCCTTACCTGGTCTCCCTCATTAGAAAAACTAGCCTGGCTTCCCAAAGGGGCAAAGATCTTGGATCCTCACGGACATACCTGCGGTTTTTCACTATCAAAAGAAGACAGTCAGGTCTATTTCCTGCCAGGTGTTCCCGAGCAGATGAGGGAGTTGATGGATAGGTTTGTTGTTCCAGATATTCTTAGAAGATGTACACCGGTCACGGTGCCACGACATAGGGTACTTAAGGTCTATGGATTGAGTGAATCCCAAATTGTGGATGTCTTCAAGGGTCTCAAAGATGATCGAAAGAAGGTAATGTTTGGCTTCTATCCCTTTTTTCCTGAACACCGCATCACCATTACAGTCCGGGGAAAAGATGAAGCGGAGATTGAAAGGCAATTGACCAGGGCCGAGGATAAAGTCAGGAATCTCTTAGGATCCTATGTCTTTGCATCAGGTGACAAAACCATGGAAGCTGTCGTTGGAGAGTTGCTCAGAGAGCAAGAGATGACGTTGTCTGTTGCCGAATCATGCACGGGGGGCCTCATTGGCCATAGGCTTACCTCCATATCAGGGAGTTCCCTCTACTTTGAGCGGGGGTTGATTGTTTACAGCAATAGATCCAAGGTCGAGATGCTTGGGGTAAGGCAAAAAACCATAGATTCATATGGGGCTGTAAGTGATCAAACAGTAAGGGAAATGGCGGAGGGAGCCAAGACGACTGCGAAAACAGATATGGGGCTCGCTGTAACAGGCATCGTCGGTCCTTTAGGGGGAACAGAGGATAAACCAGTTGGCACCGTGTTTATTGGACTCTCTGTCCACAGCAAGGCATTCTCCGGTCACTATCGTTTTTCTGGAGACAGGAATAAGGTCAAGCTTAACGCTGCTGAAATGGCCCTTGATTGGGTCAGGAGATATCTCAATGGCTATTCGTTCATTCCTGGCATTTGAACTTCCCTCTGAGATCAGGGAACAGATTGCGAAGATCTCTCGTGAACTGCAGCAATCGAGCCTGCCCGTGAGGTGGGTTAAGACAGAAAACATTCATCTCACGATCATCTTCCTTGGGTCAGTTGGTGAAGATACCATAGATGATATAAAAGAGAAGAGTGGCGCGGTTGTTAAACGGTTTTCAGCTATCGCGATCCGTCTGAATGGTATTGGTGTTTTCCCTAACCGGAGGAGACCAAGGGTGTTTTGGGTTGGCCTTGATGGAGAGATTGAAAGCCTGTCAAATTTGCGAAATGAATTACAGGCAGAACTAAAGGCGCTGGGTTTTAAGCCAGAAAAAAGGCCATTCAGGCCACACCTGACATTGGGTCGTTTTAAGAGTTCATTGGAGCGGGATGAGGAATTGAAATGGATTCTTGATCGATTTCATGATATTAATAGTAATCTACACTACCTTAATGAACTTATCCTTTTCAAAAGCGATCTTAAGCCAAGCGGTCCACTTTATACAAAAATGGCTGCTTGGCCATTGACAATGGATTAATCAGGCTCTAACTGTTCACCAGTGTTTAGTGGGGCTGAACGGTTACACCAGACTTTAGTGAAGGGGGATTATCATGGCAGTAGATTCGGAAAAGGAAAAATCGGTGGGTCTCGCCATTTCACAGATTGAAAAGCAGTATGGGCGAGGATCGATAATGAAGTTGGGGCAAGATGGGGCAGTGATAGACATTCCTGTCATCTCTACAGGCTCTCTTGCCCTGGATCACGCCCTTGGTTTGGGTGGGGTACCGCGGGGAAGAGTGATAGAGATCTTTGGTCCTGAATCATCAGGAAAAACTACCCTGGGCCTCCACATTATTGCAGAAGCGCAGGCCAAGGATGGGATTGCTGCCTTTATAGATGCCGAACATGCCCTTGATCTCTCCTATGCCAAAAGACTCGGGGTGCACGTTGATTCCCTGCTGGTATCCCAACCGGACAGCGGGGAGCAGGCACTGGACATAGCAGAAATCCTGGTGCGGAGCGGGGCTATCGATGCGTTGGTCATCGATTCTGTTGCAGCCCTTGTTCCACGGG
Organism: Pseudomonadota bacterium; assembly: GCA_030633645.1. Lineage (GTDB taxonomy): Bacteria > Desulfobacterota > DSM-4660 > Desulfatiglandales > B25-G16 > JADFWK01. The sequence goes on from DAOVRY010000020.1 coordinate 4,599, forward strand.
CAGAGATTGAGGGAGAAATGGGGGATCAGCAGATTGGACTGCAGGCCAGACTCATGTCCAAGGCCCTCAGGAAATTGGCAGCAAGCATTAACAGATCAATGACTTGCGTTATCTTTATCAATCAGATCCGGATGAAAATCGGGGTGATGTTTGGAAACCCAGAGACTACCACCGGCGGGAATGCACTCAAGTTTTACGCAACCCAACGCCTCGACATCCGAAGGATAGGCTCGATACAGGACGGTGACAAAACAATCGGCAACAGAACCAGGGTCAAGGTAGTGAAGAATAAGATTGCTCCTCCCTTCAGACAAGCCGAGTTTGACATTATCTATGGTACTGGCATATCAAAGGAAGGAGACCTGCTAGACCTGGGTGTTGAACTAGATATCGTGGAGAAGAGTGGCGCCTGGTACTCATTTCATGAGGAAAGGATTGGCCAAGGAAGGGAAAACGTTCGAAGGTTTTTGAGCGAGCATCCAGATGTAGTGAATGATATCTCTGAGAAGGTAAAGGCAAAACTTGGCCTCAGCAAAAAAAGAGATCTTTCACAAACCGAAACCGATAACGCACCGGAACAACACAAGTGAATGACCTATGGATAGTAGAGGAATCAGAGAGAAATTCTTGCAATATTTTAGAGATCATGGCCACGAGGTCGTAAAAAGCGCCTCACTAGTGCCCAAGGATGACCCTACCCTCCTCTTTACCAATGCCGGCATGGTGCCATTCAAGAATCTATTCCTCGGCCTTGAGAAGAGAGGATATACACGGGCAGCTAGCTCACAAAAATGCGTCAGGGCAGGAGGAAAACATAATGATCTCGATGAAGTGGGCTATACCAACAGGCACCATACCTTCTTTGAAATGCTGGGTAACTTTTCCTTTGGCGATTATTTCAAAGAAGGGGCTATCGAGATGGCATGGGAACTCCTGACCGTAGGATATGGCTTGCCAGAAGACAAACTTTGGGTCTCAATCTACACGGATGACGATGAAGCATTCAAAATCTGGAACGAACACATAGGTGTACCTCATGAGAGGATCAGCAGATTTGGAGAGGAGGACAACTTCTGGTCCATGGGAGACACCGGCCCCTGCGGCCCATGCTCGGAGGTCTATATTGATCAAGGTCCTGAGGTAGGATGTGGCAAGTCTGCCTGTAAGGTAGGGTGTGACTGCGACAGGTATCTAGAGTTGTGGAACCTGGTCTTTACCCAGTTCAATAGAGAACCTGATGGCACGCTTATCCCTCTTCCTAAGCCGAATATAGATACCGGTATGGGTTTAGAGAGACTGGCTGCGGTCTCGCAGGGTGTGTATTCGAACTACGATACAGACCTCTTCTCCGATATTATCAAACTCATTGAGGAGTTGGCAGGATCCAGATATGGCCAGGATGCAAAATGCGATATTTCCTTCAGGGTGCTTGCAGATCACTGCCGGGCTGCTGCCTTCCTGATAGCCGACGGCATTATGCCATCAAATGAGGGGAGGGGCTACGTTCTCAGGCGGGTCATTAGGCGGGCTCTCAGATACGGCCAAATCCTTGGACTCAAAGGCACCTTTCTGCATCGGTTGACAGATACGGTTGTTGAGGTAATGGGCACCGACTACCCGGAGTTGCAGCAATCCAGAAGATTTGTTGATGAAGTGGTGATCAATGAGGAAAAACGGTTTGAGGACACCCTCTTCCACGGTCTTTCGGTTTTAAAGGACGAGATCGACGGATTACGCACTAAAGGGCAGTCGATTATCCCTGGAGGATTAGTCTTTAGGCTCTACGACACCTATGGTTTCCCCCCAGACCTGGTTGAGGATATAGCCCGAGACGAGGATCTTACGCTAGACCTTGCGGGGTTCGATCAAGCCATGGCAGAGCAAAGGGCTGCCTCTCAGAGAAGCTGGAAGGGAAGTGGGGAAGAAGAAATACCAGAGATCTACAGAAGACTTGATGCGAGCGGTGTGCAATGCCAATTCTTGGGCTATGAAACGTTAATGGCACAGGCAAAGGTGATCTCTCTCTTACAAGATGCTAAAGAGGTTGATTCGGCCCGTGCAGGGGATCAGGTAGAGATTGTCCTTGATCGAACCCCCTTTTACGGTGAGGCCGGTGGTCAGATTGGGGATACCGGGTGGATAGCTAGTGATGCCTCCAGGGTTGAAATTGAAGATACGCTCCGGTACCCTGCGAATCTTATTATTCATAGGGGGAAGCTTATTGAGGGTGTGCTCTCTCCGGGGGACACCGTTAAAGCGATGGTTGATGACAAAAGGAGGAATAGTATTGCCCACAATCACACGGCAACGCACCTCCTTCAGGCTGCATTAAGGGAAACCCTTGGGGAGCATGTGAAACAAGCAGGATCTTTTGTGGGACCTGAAAGGATGAGATTTGATTTTACCCATTTTGCACAGATAACGCCTGAGAGATTAAAAGAGATTGAGATGCTGGTAAACCTCAATATACAAAAGAACCTTCCTGTTACAACCCGCATCATGCCACGAGATGAGGCCTTTCGACTTGATGCAATTGCCTTGTTCGAAGAACGGTATGGTGATCAGGTGAGGGTTTTGACCATCGGGGATGGGATGAGCCAGGAGCTCTGCGGAGGAACCCACGTTAAGTCAACAGGAGAGATAGGTGTCTTCTTTTTGGTGAGTGAAGGGGCAGTTGCATCTGGCATCAGGAGAATTGAAGGTCTCACCGGAGAGGGTGCTATTCGGGAAATACAAAAGGAGGTAGATAATCTTAAGGCGGTATCGGGCCTCCTCAAAACTACCCCTGATCAGCTTGTTACACGGGTCGAGCATTTCATGGACATCCAAAAACAAAAAGAGCGCGAGATAGAATCCCTCAAGGCCAGACTGGCAACGAAACAGTCCGAGGATATAATCACTACTGCTCGTGAGGTAAACGGTATTAGAGTTATCAGCCAGGAAGTACCAGCAGCTAACCCGAAAGACCTGAGGGACTTTGGCGACCACCTCAGGGATAAACTCGAGTCTGGAATAATCGTGCTCGGTGCCAGAGATAAGGATAAGGTCTTTCTGCAGTGTAGAGTCACACCTGATCTGTTAGACAGATTCAATGCTGGAAACATCATAAAAGAGTTGTCTGCATTAGTTGGCGGAAGAGGTGGCGGAAGAAAAGATATGGCAGAGGGCGGTGGAACAAAGGTGTCCGAGCTGACAAAGGCCCTCTCTAAGGTTTATGATATTATTCTCAAATGACAAATTCCAAAGCTCAAATACCAAATAAAATCTTCACCCTGTTAGAAAGCTTTGCATTTTAGTTTAGGCCCTAATACCTCTCTATTCCAGAAAAATTATGATTCTTACCGCCTTCCCTTTGGCTGAAGGGACTCATCCCCGTATTAATGGCCCCTGAGAATCACATCAAGAATACCGCTGCTGCCCTCATGAGCGACAAGGTTGGGATTCCCCTTCCTCTTTTGAGAGCATGGCTCCCATCTCATTACACAGCCGAATGCACACTGGAACAAGGGAAACAGATACCCTCCCCCACTGGGATCTCATTAAGACCCCCGGACACACCCATGACAGCATCTGTTTTTACAATCGGGAGGAAAAAACGCTTATCTCCGGCGATACCATACTTAACCTCAAGGGCTGTGGTGAACTGAAAAAGGAACGATCATTTGCTTGAGCACACCTTTATCCACATTCCTGGCATTGGCCCAAAGACCGAGGAGTACCTGTGGAGAAAGGGTATCCTTACCTGGAGAGATTTCTTAACTACTAACG
>DAOVRY010000188.1 GCA_030633645.1 Pseudomonadota bacterium
CAGGGGGATATTAATCTGTGGCTCAGGGATCGGAATGTCAATAGTTGCCAACCGGTACCCACATGTCAGGGCTGCTCTGTGCAGCAATCTCTATGCGGTAAAGGTTAGCAGGCAGCACAATGATGCCAACATACTTGCCCTCGGAGGAAGGGTTCTTGGTACCGGCCTTGCTCTGGAAATGGTCGACCTTTTCTTGCATACCCAATTTGAGGGGGGCCGTCATCAAAGGCGGCTTGAGCAAATTGAGAAAGCCCAATCGGGTGGAGACGGACCTCAATGAGTCTAAAATTGGTTGATCCTCAAATTGCCAGAGCCATTGATGCGGAAACTGAGAGACAGAGGGATAATCTGGTGATGATTGCCTCTGAGAATTACACGAGCAAAGCAGTCATCGAGGCTCAGGCAAGCATAATGACCAACAAATATGCTGAAGGCTATCCAGGAATGAGGTACTATGGGGGATGTGAAAACGTTAACACAGTAGAAAATCTGGCAATAGAGAGGGTAAAGAAAATCTTCAAGGCGGAATTTGCCAATGTACAGCCCCACTCTGGCTCTCAAGCCAACATGGCAGTGTACTTTTCCTTTTTGAAACCGGGGGAGACAATACTGGGGATGGATTTGGCGCATGGAGGTCATCTCACCCATGGAAGCCCAGCGAGTTTTTCAGGTAGGTTGTATCGGGCAGTCTTTTATGGTGTTGACCCCCAGACCCACAGAATAGATTTTGATCAGATCAGATCCCTGGCCAGGTCTTTTCGGCCAAAATTGATAATTGCAGGTGCCAGCTCTTACCCGAGGGTAATTGATTTTGAGGTTTTCAGGCAGATTGCTGAGGATGTCGGTGCCTACTTGATGGCGGATATAGCCCATATCGCTGGTTTGATAGCAGCGGGCCTGCATCCTTCGCCAATTTCCCTTGCTGACTTCGTTACCTCTACTACCCATAAAACCCTCCGAGGTCCAAGAGGGGGTTTTATATTGGCCAAAAAAAGGTATGCGAAACAGATAGACAGCCAAATCTTTCCGGGTATTCAGGGTGGCCCTATGATGCATACCATTGCTGCCAAAGCTGTAGCGTTTCAGGAGGCAATGGCCCCGGAGTTTGTTGATTACCAGAGACAAGTTGTCATTAATGCCAAGGTTTTGGGAGAGGAGTTAGCGGCTCAGGGTTTGGAATTGGTTACCGGAGGAAGTGATAACCACATTGTTCTGCTCAATCTTTCGAGAACAGATCTAACCGGGGTAGATGCAGAGGATGCCCTCGGAAAAGCAGGTATTGTTGTAAACAAAAACGTTGTTCCTTTTGACAAGAGAGGACCAAAGGTAACCAGCGGAATTAGACTGGGCACACCAGCCTTAACAACTAGGGGGTTGAAGGAGACGGAAGTAAAAAACGTTGCCCAATGGATTACCAGGGTATTGGAAAGGCCCTATGACACGAATCTGTTGAGGGATATTGGATCCATGGTACACTCTCTGTGCCGTCAATTCCCCATCTATTAGTTTTTGTTGAACTTATAGTCTTTAACACAAGAAACAGAACAAACTCAATAAACTCAATAAACTCAATAACCTTTAGCAATTTCGGGTGATTCGTTGCCACGACCTTCATGGCCAGAATATTTTATGTCTATTGCGCAACTGGTAGCTACCAGGTCGACGTGCCTGAGAAGGAAGGTTGGTGCGGTGCTGGTAAAAGATAAGAGGGTTATTGCCACAGGGTATAATGGCGCACCAACTGGTGTTAGACACTGTGAGGAAACTGGCTGCCTGAGGGAGAAGCTGGGTATAAAATCTGGTGAAAGGCATGAACTCTGTCGCGGTCTTCATGCCGAACAAAATGTGATTATTTCGGCAGCCTATTATGGGGTAACAACCAAGGGAACAAGCCTCTATTCCACAAATTTACCCTGTATCATTTGCTCCAAGATGCTGATTAATGCAGGGATAGAAAAGGTCTTTTACCTGGATGGGTATCCAGATCCTTTGGCCGATGAGATGCTGGCTGAGGCAAACATTGAAGTAGTGAGGTTAACTCTATGAAGTGTCCGTTTTGTGGAGAAATAAGTAATAAGGTCATTGACTCTAGGCTCAGTAAGGATAACAGGATGATTCGGAGAAGGAGGGAGTGCCTCAACTGTCAAAAGCGCTTTACCACCTATGAAAAAGTTGAGACGGTTTTGCCTATGGTCGTAAAAAAGGATGGCAGGCGAGAGCCCTTTGATCCTGAAAAAATACGCTCTGGTATTCAGAAGGCCTGTCAGAAGAGGCAAATAAGTGTTCACACCATTGATGATTTTATTGATTCCCTCAGTCAGCAATTTCAGGAGAGCGGCCAGAGGGAGATAAGGAGTGCTGACATAGGTGAAAAAGTCATTGAACAACTGAAAGAATGGGATGATGTTGCCTATGTAAGGTTTGCTTCAGTTTATCGACAATTCAAGGATATCAATGAGTTCATGGTGGAATTGAAAGATTTGCTCGATGAGAGACAGGGAGAAGATAAAGAGCAGGGTTAATCCCCTTTAAAGGCCGCAAAATGCTTTGTACATAGATATATCCTGAGCGTTTACCATACATTTTCAGAAGATCACCTTTTTCCCGCTCCTAACTCCAAGGATCGAGCCAGTCCCAGTGCATTTACTTTGTGTTTGAAAAAAGGCATAAAAAAAGCCCTCTTGCTCGCATATTAGCAGTGGAAGAGAGATTTTGTTAGAATATGTGATGCATTACCAGGGTACAACGGAACAATGGATATCGATGAAATATATATGAAACAGGTACTTCGGCTTGCGCGAAAAGGGCTGGGAATGACCTCTCCAAATCCTGCCGTAGGGGCTCTTATCATTAAGAACGGCCAAATTATCGGCTCCGGATATCATAAAAAAGCAGGGGCTCCACATGCCGAAATACAGGCACTGTCTCAGGCAGGTGAGGCTGCAAGGGACTCCACCCTATACGTCAACCTGGAGCCTTGCAACCACTATGGGAGAACGCCTCCATGCACCAAGGCAATAGTGGAGAGTGGCATAAGACGAGTTGTTTTTGGTATCGCCGATCCCAATCCACAGGTAGCTGGCGGGGGGTGCGCGTTTCTTCGCTCTCAGGGCATAGCGGTCAAAGGCGATATTCTGGCACAAGAGTGCGCTCGTCTAAACGAGGCTTACCTAACCTATGTTACGGCGGGGAGGCCCTTTGTTATGTTAAAGGGGGCTCTCACCCTTGATGGATGGATGGCCACACGAACAGGTAACTCAAAGTGGATTAGCAATGAAAGGTCAAGGAAATTCGTTCACACCTTACGGAAAAGGGTGGATGCTATCATGGTTGGTGTGGAAACTGTTATTGTCGACAATCCTCTCCTGACCCCTTATTTGCTTAAGACTTCAGCCCCAAATCCGGTTAAGGTGGTAGTAGATACTCATCTAAGGATTCCTCTTGATAGCAAGGCCTTTGATTCAGGGACATCAGCCTTGACCATTATAGCTGCTGGCATTAAGGTAAGTACCGAAAAAAGAAATAGAATAGAGGAGCTCGGTGCCAGGATTATCACCTGCCGGATCAGAGGAGGGCGCATCGATCTGGCCGATTTGCTTGGTAAGCTAGCAAAGATGTCAATAAGCTCAATTCTCGTGGAAGGTGGCGCAACACTCTTTGATACATTTGTACGGGAGGGGCTTGTAGACAAGTTTTATCTATTCTTTGCACCAAAAATTTTAGGCGGCGATGATGGTGTTCCATTTACGAGGGGATCTGGATGTGATATGATAAAAAACTGTTTGAGCTTGAC
>DAOVRY010000164.1 GCA_030633645.1 Pseudomonadota bacterium
AACCCTTTCTTCACCTGCTACGAAACCTCCTATTGAACCGAATGCCTTGGAAAAGGTGCACATAATCAGGTCGGCAAGATCCCGGTTTCCGTAGTATTCTGTTGTTCCTCTACCTGTTTTACCTATTACCCCTATTGCATGGGCTTCATCCAGGTAGACTCCAACTCTGTATTTGTCTGCGAGAGCTTTCATTTCAGGGAGCTTCACAATATCTCCCTCCATACTGAAAACCCCGTCGATAACGATCAGCTTTGATTCTCCTGAAGGTATGTTAGAGAGCCTTTTTTCCAGATCTTCTAGATTATTATGCTTGAAACGATGGATGTTGACTTTTCGATTTAGACCGAGGGCGAGAAAAATCCCATCCATGATAGAGGCATGGTTGGATTTATCGGTGATGACATGTTCTCCACGACCTACAAGAGCGGATATTGAACCGAGATTAGTCTGATAGCCAGTAGTAAAGCAGAGGGCCGCCTGTTTGCCTGTAAAATCAGCAAGCCGTTCCTCGAGCTCTTCATGGAGAGCCAGTGTTCCATTCATAAAGCGTGAGCCGGAACAGCTGGTGCCGTACCTTTTGATAGCGTTTATGCTGGCTTCACGTACCTCCGGATCTAAGGCCAATCCCAGATAATTATTTGAACCTGCCATAACCAGTTCCCGGCCTCCAATGATCACCTTGGATCCCCGGGAGCCTTCAATGGGTTTGAAATAAGGATAAATACCAACCTGTCTGGCCTCTATTGCTTCGGTGAAGTCATAGCATTTCTGAAAAATCCCTATGACGTCCTTCATGCTTCCTCCTGAGTTCTTCGGCCTCTTTATTACTACATGGACAATTCAATAGATACTATTTTTATATAGATTTAGCCCAAATCCCTCTGCGCCCGTTGTACCTCTCTATCCATAATCCAATTAAGTGGAGAAGGGAAAAGTCGTTTTGCCAGGTAGATCATTTTTCCTGAAGATCCAGGAATAATCATGAACTTACCCTTTTCAAGACCCCTGATGCAAGCCTTTGCAACAGCCTCCGAACTCATCGGCTTTGATTTACCTGAGAGGGCTTTAGTTTCAGCAGGTTTTGTCTTATTTTCTTCAACAAGCTGCGGGGTATCTGTATCCGGGGGACAGAGGACTAAGACGCGAATACCATATCTCTTGAGTTCTCCCCTGAGCGCCTCAGACAGGCCAATAACCCCAAATTTGGATGCACTGTATGCTGTGTAGCCAAACGTTCCAATAAAACCAGCAATAGATGAGACATTCACAATACTCCCGCCTTTGTTTCTCATAAGAGGCTCCAAAACCGTAATAGCGTTCCAGGTTCCAATCAGGTTTATATTGATCATATCAATAAACTTCTCATATGGAATTCTTTCAAAATAATTGGAATAAGCAATTCCCGCTGAATTGACCAGGATATCAGGAGCGCCCGAAAGTTCCACTGTTTTGGGAAGCATTTCCCTGACCTGATCAATGTTGGAGACATCCAGTGATACAATCGAAACATTCCGGTGGCCACTGCTGGTGACAGATTCAAGCTCATTGCACGCGTGTTCCAGTCTATGTCTATTTCTGGCTATTAGTATTACTTTTGCTCCGCGTCTTACCAACTCCCTGGCAAGAGACAATCCGATTCCACTGGAACCACCGGTTATGTAAGCAATCTTTGTTGAATAGTCTTTCATGGAGCTTTTAGACTTCAAATTATGAGAAAAGCGTTCTAAGGGCGGAAAAAGTCAAAAAAGGCATCTTGTGAATAGTCTAATCCCTCAGATAGCGATGCTCTAGATGAAAACAGGGAAAATAACGAATGTACGTATCAAGAAAGCAGCCAAAGGAGAGAAGGGAAAACCTTGCTTTCCAGTTGGCATAGCCAGTAACTGTCTATATCACCGTAATCATGGCGCAATGAGACTTTCTTTTCCAGAAAGAGCAAATGGCACCGGTTTCCCCATTAATGAAATGGAAGTGATAAGAATGTGCCTTTTGTGGCAAGCAGGATAGGCCAAAGATGCCTGCGTGTCAATAATTAATCCCATGCTGTGTAGTGTGTAGCAGAGGTGGTTTGTTGTGGCCAAAAATCTTTGAGATAGGTCGAGCACAATCCCACCAAGGTGCTTCTTGCCATATTTGTTTACTTGCACTAAACATTGATATTTTGTAAAAATGGATAAGGTTCATTTATCATCCCTGGATGAGCAAGTATACCAAGGAAGAAGCCCTGATGCATGTTCAAGATTTCTTTAGCAGTAAGCTGGTTACACAAGTTGGTGTGCTTATCGCTCAACATGTGCCACGGAGGGTTGGTTACGCCCTGGCACAGAAGGCTGCCAACATCATTGCTCGCCGAAAACCTGAGGTCTACTGGACGGTGCAGGCCAACCTGCGCCAGATCATAGGCCAGGATGTAAACGAGAATGCCCTCCACGACATGACGCATCAGGTCTTTGCCCACGCCGGACAGACCTATTATGACTTTTTCCATGCCATAGGCCAGCCGCCGGAAATACTTGCGAAGGCAGTGCATATACCAGAATCTCTTTTCATGCACTTTAACTCTGGAATGGCTCAAGGCCGAGGTGTGCTGCTGCTGGGAATGCACATGAGCAACTTTGACCTGGCCATTCTGACCTTAGGCGCACATGGCTTGCCCATCCAGGTGCTCACTGTAGCAGATCCACAGGCAGGCTTTGGCTTCTTAAATCGCCTCAGGGTCGAGGCAGGGTTTGAGGTTACGCCGATCACGCCTGAATCGCTGCGGGCAGCGGTCCGCCGATTGAGAAACGGCGGGATCGTAATCACGGCTGGAGATCGCCCCATCCCCGAGGATCGAGAGTTGATCACCTTCTTTGGTCGGCCCGCTTACTTGCCCCTGGGACCAGCGCGGCTGGCAATGATCAGCGGGGCCACGATTCTTGTGGGTGGCTGCCACTACGATTCTCACGGTGGCTACGTGGTGTATGTTACAGGGCCTATTGAAATGGTGCGCACCGGCGACTGGCGAAGGGATATCCTTGCCAATACCGGCCGCTTGTCAACCATTCTGGAAGGGTATGTGCGTGCACATCCAGAACAGTGGATGATGTTCTATCCCCTCTGGCCGGAAGTACCAGTCGTCTAAGCCGAAGGCTCTTCACCGTTGACTACAGGATAGCGGGCATTATATGGAATCGTTTATCGAATTAATTCAAAATTTTTGGAGCGCCCTACAGAAAGGGCAGGTGCTTGAGCTGGGCTACTGGACCTATGTAGTATTGGCACTTTTGGCAATGGTGCAGGGACCACTTGCCACATTACTGGGGGCAGCGGCTGCATCGGCAGGTCTCCTGCGTACAAACCTGGTCTTTTTAGTAGTGGTGATAGGCCATCTGAGTGCGGACATAGTCTGGTATTCTGTGGGACATATGGGCAAGATTGAATGGTTCAGGCGCTGGATGCCAGCATACCGTAAAGACGTGGATAAATTACAGCAAGGAATGCACCAGAATGCCGCCAAGATACTATTTCTCGCCAAGCTGTCTGCTGGTTTCGCCATCCCCACCCTAATCGCGGCTGGGCTCACACGGGTAGCCTGGCGACGGTGGTTTCCCGTTGTGTTTGTGGGTGAAATGCTCTGGACCACCGTACTCATGCTCATTGGCTATTATGCTACTGGAGCCATTATTCACCAGGTGGATCGGGGTGTGGTGTATCTGATCATAGGGTTTTCAATCCTGTTCGTAATAATGCTTTTTTGGTACATTCCCCGTGCCATGCGGCAAGAAGAGGAATTGAGCGAGTTGGCAACCGATGAGGACAGACACAGTTAGTTAAGGTATGGCGATTGTGGCGATGGCACTGGTGGATTGGTTGGCTATTCTTCGTAAGCTTTAGGGGCGATCTATGAGGAATGGTTCCATCACATCGGTGGCCTGAAGCTCAGATGTATCTGCCCTGATTGTTTGGATGGTTATCGTGAGATAGAGAGGCAGCACATGACCGATATGAAATCCCATAAAAGAGTCAACGATATTTTATTGGGGCCGCTGG
>DAOVRY010000084.1 GCA_030633645.1 Pseudomonadota bacterium
CAGGCTGTTGCCCAAACGGAAATCCCTTTGAGCGGTCATTAAAACGTTTTTTGCCAACAAATCTTGGCGAAGTGGAAGATAAGCGATGTCATGAGATGGTATTTCATTCAACTAACACGTGACTCCTGCCGATAAAATCAATGATTGTTTGACCGCTCCCGCAAGCACAATCGCCTCATCGCTGCGCAAATATCAGCGCGCTTGAGAGAGGGAGTTTTGACGGAGCATCTCCAAAACGAGGGAGGAAGAAGCTATGAAACTTGTTTGCCCCACGTGTAATGCCAGTTACAAGATTCCTGGTGATCGAATTCCTTCGGGAAGAAGGGCTATTGCCACGTGCAAAAGGTGTGGCGGCAAAATTGTAATTGAACCAGGCCCGGAAAGGAAATTGGGCTATGGCAATCGGGCTGAACCCCAGCAGAGCCATACAACCCCATCCCCTGAAAAACCGCCCGCCTACACTACCATGAAGGCCGGAGAATTTGAATTCATCAGGGAAAATGGGAACAGAATAACCCCTGAAACACACCCCATGACGACACATGAATCATTGCCACAGTATTTTTCCGTTTCAAAACCAAAATTGATTGTGATGTCCCTCTTTACGTGGAGCATTTACCAAGTCTATTGGTTCTATAAGAATTGGAACATTATTAGAAAAAGAACAGGCGAGAACATGAGACCTTTCTGGAGAGCTTTCTTTGCCATCTTTTTTTGTTATTCCTTCTTCAAATCCGTGAGGCAATCTGCCAGTTCACTGGGAATACCCTTTCAAACAAGTCCTGGAGGGCTTGCATGTGCTTATATAGCCCTTGCGGTTATGGGGAATTTGCCTAACCTCTTTTGGCTCATCAGTTTTCTGACGTTCTTACCTTTACTATCCGTTCAGGGGGTGATTAACCAGATCAATTCCAAGGGAAGTCTTGAGCATGAACCCAATAATCGGTTTTCTTTGGGTAATGTTGTGGTCATAGTGTTTGGTGGCCTTGTTCTCTTACTCTGTTTAATCGGTGCTTTTCTTCCTGCATAGACAGAAACGGGGGGCATGCCTTGGTGATCGAGAAATCGTTTGTGAGTTAGTTAAGAGTAAAAATCTTAAGCTGTGAACAGGCAGATTTAACTCACTGCATACTTGAGGCAAGAGAAGAGCCAGCATAGGTGATATGCTTATGGGATTTTTTAGAACAATTCGCCGCCACGCGGCAGTTGCAACCGGGGATTTTTCCGTGATGTTCAAGGATGTAGAGATCCCCCCACTTCCTGCAGCCGTGACTCGCCTGATCGCTGAGGTCAACCAACCTGAGCCTAACATTGACAAGCTGGCGATGCTCATATCCTCTACCGCGGGGCTCGCCACCAAGGTAATCAAGACCGTCAACTCCGCACTGTATGCACTTCGCACGCCAGTAACCAGCGTGAAGCACGCAGTCACCCTTTTGGGGCTCCGTCATATTCGCTCGATAGCGCTCGCATATGGGACAATGGATGCACTTCCGAAACCCAAAGGCGATCTTTTCGACCACGAGGCCTTCTGGACTGACTCGCTGCTTCGGGCAATCATGTCACGTTCGTTCTCAAAGAGAATGTTCGGTGGCCAATTAGAGGAGGCGTTCACGGCTTCACTCTTGGCGGACGTGGCACTTCCGGTACTCCTTTCGGTTTGGAGGGAGTACTACGAGCCAGTAATCGAGGAATGGAAACAAAGCCCCAAGCGGCTATCGGAGATCGAGCGTGAACATTTTGGCTGGGACCACGCCCAGGCGGGCGCATGGATCTTGCAGTCATGGGAGTTTCCCGAGGAAATGGTGTGCTATGTCGGGGCACACGATCTTTCATGGGAGAAAATCTGCGAGCACGAGCTTGAGAGCACGATCGCGGTTCCCATGGCCGTTGCCGCAATTTCATCAAGCGTTCTGAAACCTGATCTCCAGCGTTCAGGATGCGTCTTGGGTGCTGCCATCGAAAGGCTTTCCATGCCCAGTTCTGAGTTCGCTCGGTGTGTGACAGAGGTCAAGGAGTCTTTAGGTGAGATCTTGGAACTCTTTGGACTTCCAGACCGAAATGCTGGCGGAATCCTCGATGGCATGGTGGCGGCGGCTGATTATGCAAGTCAGGGGGAGGAAACGTGAAAGAGAACCAAATGCTCGGTCCCCAGAACACCCTTCTTTTTCGGGTGATCGCTTTCTTCTCCAAGCTCCAGCTTAGCTACCTGCTCCGGAGCATGGCCAGCCCCCGGTTTGCGGTAGTGCTCTTCGTCTTCATTGCAGGAGCGACAGCCATGGGCATCATCACCCTCGTGGCGTACCTGACAGAACTCCCCCTGCTCTTTCCGCCCCTGGGACCGTCTGCGTTCATCCTGTTTCACACCCCTATGTCCGTGACGGCAAGTCCTCGGAACGTTATCCTTTCGCACACCCTGGCGGTGGCGGCTGGACTCTTATCGCTCCAGCTTGTGGGGATGATTTGCCCGGGATCGAACCTTATTGACTCGTCTGTGATGAACTCGTACCGAGTCATGGCAATTGCACTCTCAATGGGGCTCATTGGCATACTTATGATCAGCGTGAGATGTGTCCATCCTCCAGCCGCTGCCTCAGCCCTCATCGCCGCCATGGGATACCTTGCAAACCCTGAGCAGATCCTGGGAATCATCGGAGCGGTGATTCTTCTGGTACTGGAGGCTATCTTCTTTAACCGGATTATCGGTGGACTGCCCTATCCGATATGGCGGGCAGACCCGAATGTTGCCCGGAACTACGGCGTGCTGGCAGGGATTCCTGAAACCGGAACTACCTTCTGGCAGCAGCTTGCGGCCAAGACATTCCAGCGACGCTGACCATCTGCGCCAATCACCTTCGCGCCAAAGAACTCAGGCTAGGCCACAATCTATTGACAGCCCTCCTGAAAACCGATCGCAATGAATCAATGTGGCAGGGAATTCTGTTAATTGCAGAATATGTTGGCTACATGGATGGTTTTTCTGTATATTATGTGTACAGCACCCTCAGCACCGAGCCCTGATCCGAGATAGGTATGAAGAGAGTCTTCATCATCTTCGACAACTTGACCGCCCTGGACTTTGTCCGCATCTACGACCCGCTAATGCGTCTCAAGGAACTTCCCCTGCGCGTAGAACGCTGTGTACAATCAATCGGCAAAGACAGTTTCGCTTAATATACGGGGGTAAGGAAAATGCGTACCCTACGATGGGTAATTTTAATCCTACTATGTGCCCTATTATTAGCGCCTTTTCTCCTTGGAGCATCCCAGGGGAAGGCTGCTGTGCCAACTGTGCACAGCAATGATCTAACCCTCACTATAGTCTATGACAACAATCCTTACGACACTCGATTAGAAACCAGATGGGGTTTTTCTTGTTACGTAAAGGGGCCGGAGAAGACGATCTTATTTGATGTCGGTGGTGAGGGTTCAGTGCTTTTGAGTAATATGGAAAAGCTCAAGATTGACCCGAAAACAGTGAATGCTATAGTTCTCTCCCACATTCATCATGACCATATTGGTGGCCTATCCCATTTCTTAACGAAAAATCATCATGTTACTGTGTTTATGCCACAATCTCTACCTCAAAGCGTTAAAGACAAAGTCAGGCAGGCAGGTGCCAAATCAGTCGGGGTTCACAAACCAATGAAAATCTGCAGAAACGTCTACTCTACCGGTGAACTGGGAGCCTTCATAAGAGAGGAATCGCTCATAATAAAAACATCTAAAGGGTTGATTGTAATTACTGGCTGTGCGCACCCGGGGATTGTAGACATAGTGAAAAGGGCAAAAGGGCTGCTTTCATCCGAAGTCTATTTGGTAGTAGGTGGATTTCACCTGTGCTGGATGAACCTTTCGCAGGTAAAGAGAATAATCAGTGGAGTTAAAGAGGAAGGAGTTAAGAAAGTGGCCCCCTGTCACTGTTCAGGTGATCTCGCCAGAAAGCAGTTTAGGAAGGCTTACGGAAAAGATTTTATCCTTGTAGGTGCAGGCAAGACGATAACAATAACAGATGCTTTCTCATTCTAGACAATTACTTATGGCTGGCTTTATCATGGGCTGGGGCCCCTGTCTAGCCTATACTGCTCCGTTGCTTTTGCCTTTTATTGGTGCAACGAAGAGAGGTTGGCGGGATGGCCTAAAAGTGGGGTTGGTGTTTTCAGCTGGTAGACTTTTGGCGCTTGCCATTCTCGGTGGACTTGCAACCGTGGCCTTTAGCTTTATTAATCAATTTTTCCCGCCGCATAAGTCCGGTTGGCTATATATGTTCATATCCCTCTGTATGGTGGGAATGGGTGGCCTTATCATTGCAGGCAAAGCATCGAGGTTTCCTGTCGGTAATAGGATCTTGAATAGGGGAACGGAGAGCATGTTTTTCTTTGGATTCGTGATGGGAGTAGCCCCCTGTGTCCCCTATGTGGCAATCTTGACCTATATTGCCTGCATTGCAGAAAATGCCGTTTTTGCAGGTGTGGTATATGCAGCGGTATTTGCTATAGGTACAGCAATTGCTCCCATTGTGTTGGGAACCTTAGTGGGTATCATCCCCGGAACATTATTGAACTCGCCTAGATTGCTCAGGATATTCCAGGCAGTTTGTGGAGTGGTTCTTGTCCTTTTTGGATTTCAGCTCTTTTATTATGTATTGAACGTGACTATGTGAGATAGATCTGATTCATCGCCTTCGGGACATAGTACCGAGCACGTGACAGCCTCCGTGAAAACTGATTCTAATATGAAGGCAACTGGGGAATTCTCTAAAAGGCACATATCTTAGGCCACATGAATACCATTCCCCATACTAACTGTTGGGCTGGCAAAAGTCCGTCGATGTCTGAGATTGAGTATAACAGGGAGCAATGAAAGCATTCTCGAAACTCATTTTGGCAGTAATTCTTACGTGCGTTTTCATCTCACCCGTATGGGCAACAAGAGATACAAGAGAGGCTGTAGTAAAAATATACGCCGTGTACAATAGATATGATTATGATGAACCATGGAAGATGTGGGGCCAGGAAAGACGCAGTGGTTCGGGATGCATCATAAGTGGAAGGAGGGTCTTAACCAGTGCGCACGTAATAGGAGACCAGACATTTGTTCAGGTAAGACGAGCAGGAGAGGCAAAGAAATATACCGCAGACATTCACATAGTAGGTCACGAATGTGACCTTGCCATTCTCAGAGTTAGAGATGATTCTTTTTTTTCCGGTGTTGAGCCCATTGAAATCGGAGATCTCGCAAACGTTAATGATACCGTTGCCGTTTTTGGTTTTCCTAAAGGTGGCGATAAGTTATGCATCACTGGAGGAGTTGTCTCCAGGATCGAGCACCGCAAATATACCCACAGCGGGGCCCGGCTACTGACCTGCCAGATTGCTGCCTGGATTAATCGCAGCATCAATCTGGCAGGGCAGTAGCCGAGCACCGCAAATATACCCACAGCGGGGCCCGGCTACTGA
>DAOVRY010000114.1 GCA_030633645.1 Pseudomonadota bacterium
CTTAGTGCTGAGTGAGCAATGGCGTTCATCATACTTGGAAGAATACGTCACCGTATTTGCGAATCGAAGCACTTAGCTATTGGTTTATGGTACTAAAATTAAATAGGACTTCACGGGGCGCACTACACCTGATCTACCCTATTCAACCCAGATTTTGCAGTAGCCATCTACTGCGGCTTTAGAAACCTTGCTGCAACGCTTGTTTCGAGATTTTGGTCCTGGACATATTTATGAATATGCCTGCGTGCCAAAATCTCTCCAACTGCTCGTTTCGCTAAGGTTTCTTGTGCCTCGCTACGATCCCTACTGCAAAATCTGGGTTTAATAGTGCAAGAAGAACGTTATCCCGTTAGGGAGCTTTTTTCTAAACCAACACCAAAATCGAATAATTTCTTGACAGAAAAACATCGTATGCAATATACAAAACAGAATGAATACAAATCGCTCCTCACATGACACAGGGATATGGTGAGTGAAAACAGCGATCCGAGATCGATCTGAAAAGGATTTCATTATGGAACAGAGGGTTCACAACTTCAGTGCAGGCCCTGCAACCCTGCCCCTGCCCGTTTTAGAAGAGATAAAGGATAATTTTCTCAGCTTCCGCGGATCGGGCATGTCTATCACTGAAATCAGTCATCGCTCTCCTCTGTTTGATGAGGTGCTCACCGATGCAATTGAACGGACCCGACGACTGTTACAGCTCACCGATAACTACCACGTGCTCTTTATTCAAGGAGGTGCAAGCATGCAATTCTGCATGATCCCTCTAAACCTTGCCCTTCCCGGTAAACCCCTCGCCTATATCAATACCGGCACCTGGTCCACCAAGGCAATCAAAGAGGCCGAGATTCAGGGAAAAGAGGTAGCAGTCATTGCCACATCAGAGGATAGAGACTTTTCGTATCTCCCGACGGATTTCAGGGTGGACAAGGATGCATCGTATCTCCACTTTACCTCCAATAACACCATAAAGGGGACCCAGTGGCACCAGTTTCCTGATGGAGAAGGTGTCCCCCTGATCTCTGATATGTCCTCTGATTTCATGAGCAGGCCCTTTGATCTCCAGCCATTTGGATTGATCTATGCAGGTGCCCAGAAAAATATCGGTCCTGCAGGGGTAGCCATGGTAATAATCAGAGACGATATGCTCAAGAGAGTTCCAGACACCGTGCCCACCATGCTCAGGTACACAACATTTAAAGATAATAAATCCCTCTTTAATACCCCTCCTACCTTTACCATCTATGTGATTGATCTTGTGCTCACCTGGCTGGAGGAAACAGTAGGAGGGTTGAAAGAAATAGAAAAGATAAATAAGCAAAAGGCCTCCCTGATCTATGAGGTAATAGACAATAGCGAGATCTATCAGGGTACAGTAGAGATCAAAAGTCGTTCCCTAATGAATATCACCTTCCGTGTGAGGGATGAAGAATTAGAACAAAGGTTTCTTGTTGAGGCCACAAAAAATGGACTCTCTGGCCTTAAAGGACATAAGTCTGTGGGTGGCTGCCGGGCTTCTCTCTATAATGCTGTTACCGTAGAAAGTGTAAGAGATCTTGCTCGGTTTATGAGAGAATTTGAAGAAGCAGCACGTTAGTTTGACTAAGAAACCAGTAACGAAGAACAGCGGACAGGTAACCATAGTGACACTCTTATGCCCCTCTGGTCACAAAGAGCTTAAGAACAGCTCAGCGTTTTCATTCAAGCTTGATATACATGGCATGTAATGAAGCTCAAATGCCAAACCCGCCCGCCTCGCCTGAGCCTACCAGCTTGCCAAGGCCTTGCGAGGCAGACGGGCGAGAGCGATGGCGGGCAGGTCAAGACCAAAACCCAAGTGGCTAAAGCAGTAGCAAGGGAATAATCTTGACATTTAGGCATTTGGATTCCAATTGACATTCTTGCTCTATTAGATAATAAAGAAAATGAACCTCCCTGCAGCAAGCTGCAGGGTATTCTGGCGAAGGCGAATAAAAATCAGAAGGCTCCCGGGCTAAAGAGGTATTCAGGCCGAAGCAAAGAAATGTAGACCTTTTGTCCAATGGGGTGAATACTTGGATATTTGGGCTTAACAAAAATGATCCAAAATAGAGTAGCAGCAGGGTAAAGAGGCTATTTTAGGATAAAAGGAAAAAGATCGTAGCCAGGATTTTGCAGAATTATAAAACACAAGGAAAGATAATCCATGAAGGTTCTGGTAAGTGATCCCCTATCAGATGTGGGCGTAAAGATATTTGAGGAAACCCCTGATATCGAGGTTGATGTAATCACCGATCTGACGCCGAAGGGGTTAGAAAGCATTATTGGCCAGTACAATTCCCTGGTCATAAGAAGTGCCACCAAGGTTACGGCCGAGATCGTTGAAGCAGCCCACAACCTGAAGGTGATTGGTCGGGCTGGCATAGGTCTCGACAATGTGGACGTACCGGCCGCAAGCAAAAAGGGAATTGTTGTAATGAATACGCCTGAGGGTAACATTATAACGGCGGCAGAACATACAATTGCAATGATCATGGCCCTCTCCCGTAACATCCCCCAGGCGACAGCATCTTTGAAACAGGGAAAATGGGAAAAGAAAGAATTTCAGGGTTGGGAAGTCTTTGACAAAACTCTTGGAGTAATCGGGATCGGGCGTATAGGACAGCTTGTGGCGGAGAGGGCAAAGGGAATGAAGATGAAGGTCGTTGTCTATGACCCGTATATCAAGCCAGACTCTATTGAAAAATTGGATCTCGAGCCTGTTTCCTTTGATGAACTTCTTAAAAGATCAGATTATATCACCATTCATACCCCCAGCACTGATGAGACCATCAATATGATAAACAAAAAGACAATTGCTCGAATGAAAAAAGGTGCAATGCTCATCAACTGCGCCCGTGGAGGTATAGTCAATGAAGATGATCTCTATGATGCATTAAAATCGGGTCACCTGGCAGGTGCTGCGTTGGATGTCTTCAGCAGCGAGCCACCGGGCAAGATTAAATTGATGAC
Organism: Pseudomonadota bacterium; assembly: GCA_030633645.1. Classification (GTDB taxonomy): domain Bacteria; phylum Desulfobacterota; class DSM-4660; order Desulfatiglandales; family B25-G16; genus JADFWK01. Next base: position 2,995 of record DAOVRY010000114.1, read on the forward strand.
TCTCCCCAACTTCATATGTACACCCCACCTTGGTGCATCAACCAGAGAGGCTCAAGAAAAAGTCGCTAAGGATGTAGCTGAGCAGATTGTCGACTATCTCCTATACGGCTCCGTAAGAAATGCAGTGAATGTTCCGGCCATTAGCCCCGAATTAATAACCACCCTGAGACCCTACGCCATTCTGGCCGAAAGGATAGGATCATTTCAGACACAGCTTGCTGATAGCCCTTTATTGGAGATTGAGGTAAATTACTTCGGAAAGATAACCGAGTATGATGTAACCCCGTTAACCACGTCCATGCTCAAAGGCCTCCTCACCCCTATCCTTAAAGATGAGGTGAACTTTGTTAATGCCCCCCTTATCGCCACAGAACGGGGGATAAAGCTAGTAGAGTCCAAAATCAAGACAGCGGACGATTATTCCAATCTTATCACTATTAAGGTTAGGACATCAGCGGGAAAAAATATTGTATCAGGAACCATCTTCGGCAATAACTTACTCAGGATCCTGCGCATCAATAACTTCTACCTTGAGGCCATCCCTGAAGGCCATAACCTCTTGATAAACAATCTGGACACCCCAGGTGTTATCGGCAGCATCACGAGTACCCTTGGCAGTTATGGCGTTAATATTGGCCGGATGCAGGTCGGCGAAGAAAAGGAAAAGAAGCAGAATGTAATCTTTCTGGCTACCGATGTTTCGGTAAGTGACGAAATTCTTGAAAAACTCCGGGGTCTTGAGAACGTTTTTTCAGTAAGAAGAATAGAGCTATAAGCGCTCCGAAGAGCTCCGTGTATGATAAGAGTGGGGGTACTGTCCGTGTCACGGGTTGTTGCGGACGGAAGTACAATAACAACAAAAAAGGAGGAGAAAATGGAGAAAACAATTTACGATCTTGACCAAAAGGATATGCCAACCCATTGGTACAACATCCAGGCAGACTTGCCAGAGCCGCTGCCACCGGTTTTACACCCGGGAACGGGAAAGCCGGTAACCCCGGATGACCTAGCCCCGCTATTTCCAATGGAGTGTATCAAACAGGAGGTGAGCACCGAACGCTGGATTGAAATCCCAGAGGAGCTCCAGGCCGTCTACCGGACCTGGAGACCTACTCGATTGCATCGGGCCTATCGGCTGGAGAAGGCCCTGGATACACCGGCGAAGATCTTCTTCAAATATGAAGGAACAAACCAGGCGGGTAGCCACAAGCCCAACACTGCTACAGCTCAGTGTTACTATAACATGAAGGAGGGGATCAAACGTATAACAACAGAGACTGGTGCCGGCCAGTGGGGCAGTGCCCTGAGTATGGCCGGTGCATTCTTCGGTGTGGAGATCAAGGTCTATATGGTCAGGATTAGTTATGACCAGAAGCCATATCGCCGCATCGCAATGGAGGTTTGGGGAGCAAAGTGTTTCCCCAGTCCCAGCACCGAAACTAAAGCGGGACGAGATATGCTGGAAAAATGGCCTGATTGCCCAGGAAGCCTGGGACTTGCTATCAGCGAGGCAGTAGAGGATGCAGTGAGTCGTGATGATACCCACTATTCTCTGGGCAGTGTGCTCAACCATGTCCTGCTTCACCAGACCATCCAGGGGGAAGAGTGCCGTAAACAAATGGAGATGGCAGATGCCTACCCTGATATTATTGTAGGTAATATCGGTGGTGGCTCAAACTACGGCGGGCAATTCCTGCCCTGGATCAGGGATAAAATAAGCGGAGCAAAGCCAGACCTGCGTGTCATCTGCGTTGAGCCTGAAAGCTGCCCGAGCGTGACCAGGGGAATGTATGCCTATGACTTTGGCGATGCAGTCGGGATGACTCCCCTGTTCAAGATGCATACACTGGGCCACGGCTTTATCCCACCCCCAATTCATGCCGGTGGACTGCGCTATCATGGGATGGCACCA
>DAOVRY010000260.1 GCA_030633645.1 Pseudomonadota bacterium
GCCAGGTCTGGGCCAGGGGTCTGGGCCAGGGTGAGCTAGAGTAAATTGGCTGGTTTGTTGATCTTGGCAAAAAACGTTTCAATGACCGCTCAAAGGGATTTCCGTTTTTGGGCAATAGCCCATTAAGTTGTAACCATTCGATCACCCAACTACTAACCCAATCCCTGATTCCTACAGTCCTGAATCCCTCAATGTTAGGTGATCAGCACAACAAAGACTACTCCCACAGATCCAGGTCAATCAGACCGATACGGGCAGCATACTTGGTGAGCCCCACCTGACCCTGAACCCCTGTTTTGTGCACAATATGGGCCCGGTGGTTTTCCACGGTCTTTCTGCTGATACACAGGATATCGGCAACCTCCTGGTTGGAGTGGCCTTCGGCTAGGAGCCTGAGTACCTCCTCTTCCACGGTTATTCTGCCCTTCATGGTGTCAACTCCTGCTAAAGGATGCGCTAATGATGGTGCCCTTTCCCGGCTTGGAGGAGATCTGGAGTTCTCCCCCGATCAGGGCCACTCGCTCCCTCATGCTGATGAGGCCCAGGGATTTGGTGTTGTTTGAGGAAAAAAGAACATCATCCACCACAAATCCCACTCCGTTATCTTCAATAGTAGCCCGTATGGTACTCTCAGAAGATTTGAGTGTAAGTTTTGCCTCAGTTGCATGGCTGTGTTTTAGAACATTATTTAATCCCTCTTGGAAAAGTCTGTATATGGTAATATTCGTAATAGATGACAAAGGTTTCTCAATTTTATCAAAACTACATCTGATGGTAATCTCTGAGTATGATTTAAAGTCCTGACAAAGCCCTTCTAATGCAGATACGAGTCCAAGATCTTCAATCTGAGGTGGATGGAGTGCATGGGAGAGTCCCCTGATTTCTCTTATCGTTCTGTTCACAAGATAGATAAGTTCTGCCAATTGGTCCTTTATACTACAAAGCTCATTTGGTATCTTTTTGTTGGCCCTTGAAAGACCCATCTTCAACGCAAATAATAGTTGCCCAATGTTATCATGTATCTCCCTTGACAAAGATTCTCTCTCCTTCTCCTCGGTCTCTATCACCTCCCCTAATAACACCTTTATCTGCTCTTCAGCCTTCTTTGTCTCTGTTATATCCTGAAGAGTCTCTACCGCACCAATTAGTCTTCCCTGCGAGTCTTTCAGTGGGGCTGCTGTGAAATAAAGCCATTTCCCACCATTGCCAAGCCTGGGAAAATAATCTGTAGCCTCATATGCTCCCTCCACCAGATCAGATACCCTATATATTCCTGGATACCACTGAGGAATATCATCTATCTTTCCATCTACCAGCAGATCAGCCATGCAAGGCCTTTTTTCATCGTAGAATGCCTTCCAATGTTCATCGGTGCCAACTATGTCCTCACTCTTGATCCCGCTATACTCTTCTAACGCCTTGTTCCAGTAAGTGATCCTATGGTTTTTGTCAATGACATATGTTGGAATAGGTGAACCGTGCAATATATCTCTAAGTTTCTCCTCACCTTTTCTCAGTGAATCCTCTGCCTTTTTGCGCTCCGCAATTTCTTTAGCCAGTGAATCACGAGACACGGTTGTGGCATGCAGATCTTTGGTCATCTTATTAAATGCACCCACAAGGTCACCGATTTCATCCATTGAACCATAGGTAATGCCTATCGGTTTCAAATCTCCTCGCGAGATGCGCAGTGCTGACTCTGATAACTCGGTAATCGGTCTGGAAAAGCGTTTAGAAATATATACAGCAAACAGAGTTACTAAGAGGGAAATAACCAACACCAGAATGATTATGGTATTCCGTATTATATAAGCCCCTCTAAACGCTTCTGAAACAGGTTCAGTTACGATAATTCCCCACCTCCAGCCATCAAAATCACCATCCCCCTTTAGGGCGTGCTGGGCGCTGATAACAGCTTCTCCTCTTTCGTTTTCATACTCTGTAATCCCTGTTTTGCCAGCAAGCAAATCCTTGACCACTGGAAATTCATGCAAGTGGTGGATCGTAAGAAATTCCCTTTCATCAGGACCGGCAAGTACCTCGCCTCTCTTGTTGAGCAGGTAGGCATGGTAGTCTCCTGCGGTTCTCTCATCCAGTGTCCTTACTCTGTCTATAATATGGTCCATTTTTACTCTGGTGGTCAAAACGCCAATAATTCCTCCATCATCTGATATAGGCGTATTAAATCCAATTGCCATCTTCCGTCCGGCTGTTTCTGCACGATAGGCATCCAATGGGATAACTCCGCCGTGCCTGCATTGAATGGTTTTCTGAAACCATGCGGTCCCGGCCCTGGATTGGCCCACTAAATCTTTTCGTGTACATGCTATTATGGTTCCGTTTAAATCAATTACGGAAATCGCAGCGTAAAAGGGATAAGCCCTTAAGGCCTTCTCAATATATTGTTGCTTTTCATTGGTGTCATTGCCCTTAAAAACATCAGCCTGGGAAAGCAATTTGATGTCTTGATACCGTGAACTGACATAATAGGATATCTTCCTTCCGCAATCTCGAGCAAGGCTGCTTAGGTTTGCCTTGGTGGTTTGTTCGAGTTCATTTTTGGTAATATAGAAGGAAACACCTCCGCCGATTACTATAGGCACCAGAGATAGGAGCAAAAAGTAAAAGAAGAGTTTCTGAGCAATCTTAAATTTCATCTCTCTTGGCTTTTCCATTCGACCCTATTTGGCTTGTTAAGTTTGTTGGGTCTGTTATAAACCAACTTAACCAATACAACTGATTGATATCGTTCAAAAGTGTTGGTATGAACCATAGTGAGTAGGCGTTCACGTTCTAAAGGAGGTCATGGCTGTTTTTGAAAGGCGATATCTCAAAAAAAAATTCACCGGGTCTTGCAGTGGTCAAATAGGTGGGGTTTACACCGTGGAAGCCCTGGGAGTCTTTACCTGGCCCATCTAAACCCCACATATTTGACCACATCCCTTGATCTTTATAGATAGCGCCTTGAGAAAATGGGCATGGCCGGATACA
>DAOVRY010000089.1 GCA_030633645.1 Pseudomonadota bacterium
AAAATCTTTTGCGAGCATCAGGCCCAAGTCCAGGGCCTGCTTGTTGAGATCCAAGAAACCTGCTGGAATCCTACTTTCGAGTACTTTCATGATTGAATCAATTCTAACCAATTCCGTAAGACCAAGTAGAGCTCCCAGCATGCAGATATTAAAGACAATGGGCCTCCCGATCTTATCCATGACCGTCCTGTACATAGCAAGCTCAACCTGCCTGGCATCAGTCTTTCTTTCCTCTTTGACATAGTGGCTATCAGTCAAGAGGAGACCACCTGGTCGGATAAGGCCAGAGAATTTATTGTATGCTTCCTGAGTGAGACATACCGAGACATTAGGCTGGATGACCTTGGGAAAGCGTATGTCTGTGTCAGCAATGATTACATCGGAGCGGCTGGCTCCCCCGCGCGCCTCTGGACCGTATGATTGGGACTGTACTGCATTGAGGCCTTCATGGAGTACTGCCGCCTCAGCAAGGATGATAGCTGCAGTGATCACACCCTGTCCACCTGAGCCAGAGAAGACAATCCTGCATCGTTCCATGACTTACCTCTGAGTTTGATTCATCTGTCATTGGTTATTATGTTGTCTAAGGAAGAGATTTTGGTGTTATCTTTTTCGTTATTCGTTATTCGGTTACGCTGCTGGTTTCATCCAATGTCACTCGGTTACGTTGATCCTTGGGGTGACTAAATTATCGTGAAGACCATTTATTCGCCTTCGCCAGAATACCCCGCAGCTTGCTGCGGGGAGGTTCATTAGGTTTTTGACTTTATCCATAGCCTTTCAACGAATTCCAATACGGGCTGCGCAACCGCAGCCATTTGACTCAACCGACCATCAACTCGTCACTACCTGCAAATATGAGATTATGAGGCTTAAATTTTTATTGACTACGTGCCTTTTCTATGAGCTTAGCATATTCAGCACAGTATTCCGGCCGCTCTTCCTGGATAAAGATCCCCCTTTCGATCAAATCCGGGTTTTTCTCTTTATCCTTGCTCCCTATAGGGGTTGTCCGGTTCTTATAAAAGTTCATCATGTCCACTGCAGTTGCAAGTCTATTCTTTCTGCCGTAATAAGTAGGGCACTGGGATAAGACCTCCACAACGCTAAACCCCTTATGGGTTATGGCCTTTTCCAATATGTTTATCATTGAGGTCACATGGTATGTTGTTGTCCTGGCCACAAATGATGCACCGGCACCCAAGACAAGGTTAACTGGATCAAAGGAGGGATCTATATTGCCATAGGGGGCCGTGGTTGCAAGGTCGCCATATCCGGTTGAAGGTGAAGACTGCCCTCCCGTCATACCGTAGATGTTGTTGTTCATAATAATAGCAGTGAGGTCAATATTGCGCCTCGCTGCGTGGATGAGATGGTTTCCACCAATAGCAAAGGCATCACCGTCACCCATAGGAACGAGCAAGGTAAGCTCCGGCCTGCTGAGCTTGAGTCCTGTTGCAAAAGCAAGGGCCCTTCCATGGAGCGTGTGGAGGGTATGGAAATCCAGATAGCCACAGATCCGAGAGGAACATCCGATACCGGAGACAACCACGATGTCACTTTTCTGAATCCCTAACTTCTCTATTGCCCGGATCATAGCGCCCATAACTATGCCGTGGCCACAGCCGGGGCACCACAGGTGAGGAAAGAACCTTTCTCTTATGTAGTCTTTCACAGCCACAAGTTAGCTCCCTCCGATCAATATTGGAATATTGGAATATTGGAATAATGGGTTAACTGCCCTTCATCGCTTCCGCTCAGGCGATGCGGGCTGCGATAAAAAAAGCGTCATATTGATTTTTTCCTTTTTTACTAAACATTGCTCCACTACTCCATCATTCCATGTATATGGCAAAATTGAACTGCTCCTAAAGGCTAGCTGGTTTCAATAAGTTATAGAAATTCGGAAACGTTTGTTTATGCCCCCTTTCCCTGGATAATTCGGAGGATGTCTAAAATGTCCGTAGGGGCGATAAATGTGCCGTCAATTTTGTTGGCCAGAAATACCTTATCACCATCATGTATGACCCTTTTCACCTCATGAAGAATTTGGCCCATATTCATCTCCACGACCACAACACAATCAATAGAGGCGCATCTCTTTTTGACTACATCAGCAGGGAAAGGCCACAAGGTCTGGAGTTCGAGGAGCCCGAGCTTCTCGCCCCTCTCTCTCCGGTTTTCTACCACGTGGAGCGCGGTCCTGGCAGAAGCGCCGTAAGAGATCAAGAGACATTCTGCGTCTTCGACAAAGAATTCTTTGATCCTGGTGATCTCTTTAGTATGACCCTGAATCTTGTCTACAAGATGGCGCATCAAATCATAGACGATGGTTGGATTGGTGGAGGGAAAACCCCACATGTCATGGGCCAACCCCGTAACATTATACCGATGGACACCCCCAAAATCAGACATAGGAAGCCGGCCGTCTTCACGAGGCAGGTAAGGGTGATAGTCAGTTCCTTTTGGTACAGAGGTATGTAATCTGTCTACCACATTGATTTCCCCTGGTTCCGGCATTGTGAGTTTTTCCCTGGTGTGGGCAACAACTTCATCAAACAGTAAGACGACCGGGGTGCGAAAGGTCTCGGAGAGGTTAAAGGCCTCAACGGTCATGGCAAAAACATCCTGGTTATTGGAAGCTGTGAGCACGATAATAGCGTGCTCTCCATGGGTTCCCCAGCGCGCCTGCATGACGTCTCCCTGGCTCCCACTGGTAGGAAGGCCTGTAGAAGGACCTCCCCTTTGAATATTGACAATTACACAAGGGGTCTCGGTCATTACAGCAAAACCGATAGCCTCTTGCTTGAGGGAAAACCCCGGTCCGCTTGTTGCTGTCATAACCTTTTTTCCAGTAAGAGAGGCCCCGACTATCGCACACATGGAGGAGAGCTCATCTTCCATTTGGATAAATTTCCTCCCCGTCGCTGGTAGCCGATATGAAAGCAATTCTGCAATTTCTGTAGAAGGAGTAATAGGGTAACCTGCAAAAAAATCAAGACCTGCATACAGGGCTCCCTCTACACAGGCTTCGTTACCTTGAAGAAAGAGGACATTGTTTTTCATCTATAAAATACCTTATTTGATTTAGCCACAAAGCCCGCCCTGGCGCGACATCCTTGCCTATATTACAATCTCTGTAATATTTCTCGAGCTTAAGCAACATAGCCTAAGCATTGCAAGCCAGGTCTGGGCCAGGGACACGAAGCCACTAGGTTCAATTTTCAATTGTCAATTGTCAATTTTCAATTGTTTGTGACTTGGTGGCATTATCTTAATTCAATTGCAAGATCGGGGCAGCGAAGCTCGCACATTCCGCAGCTATTACATTTATCCGGATAGGCAAGGTTAGACTTTTCCATTTCATCCAAAGCCAAGGCATCTTCAGGACAAAACTCCACGCAGATACCACATCCCTTGCACCATTCCCTGTTGATAACAGGCTTCCCTTTCTTTTTCTTGGCCATTATACTGCTCATTTATCATATTAGTCCCATATGTCAAGCATTTTAGTGAGACATGCAGTCCTTTTGCTGAGGGACTGTTACGGATAGGTGGACGAAAAGTATATGTAACACATAGGAATTACACAAGAACTCTGATTTCAGGTGCGAGCATTGATATTTTGCTTGACAAAGTGTACTAAATTTATAATTCTGTCGACAATCGACTATTTTCAAGGTTTAAGGTTATGGCTGCTTATAACAAACCTAATCAAGAAAAAGAGTGGAACCGACTTGAGGTAAAAAGTTTGGCCGCAGCGGTTCTGGATGACATACGCAGGCGGATTCTGACCGTGGATTTTCGGCCAGGTGAAAGAATAAATGAATCTGAGATTGCCTTAAAGCTGGGTATAAGCAGGTCGCCGGTGAGGGAGGCGTTTCGGGTTTTAGAAGGGGAGGGCCTCATTACTACCTTACCGAGAAAGGGTTCTTTTATAACGGAGATCAGTGTCCAGGATCTGGGGGAGCTTTTTGAAATCAGGGAAATTCTAGAATGTCACGCAATAGACTGCATAAAGAAGAGGGCGAAAAAATCCCCAGATAAGTTAAGAGCTCTGATCGAGGATCTTGGCAGGAAACTGCTCAAAAAACCTGATGTCTTTACGGTTATCTCAGGTTTTCACTTTAACCTTGTGGAACTTTCTAACAACTATCGATTAATAGAATTGTATAGGATACTGGGAATATCACTCAGAAGGTATCAGCTTATTTATCATAGTATAAAAGGACAAAGAGATGTTTCCATGGAACATCATCAAGCAATTGTTGATGCTCTCAAGGGAGGGAATTATTCTGATACCAAGAAATTGCTCAGGCGTCATATAAGATATGTAGAGAACACAGTAAAAAAGCAGATCAAAGAGACCTTATCTGATTAAAAAGGCCTGAAAACGCTTTTCAAAGACAGGGACTCGTTTCATTTAAAATGCGAAGGCCCTGGTGGAAGGAAGATCAAAGGGAGGTATTTTTTATGGATGTCAATATATCTAAACTGGGAAAGGATTTAGCGAAAATCGTGGGGAAAGAGCATGTATTTACGGATAGGGCTACATCGGTAGTTTACGCAAAGGATCCTATGCCCTGGGATGTAGAAGAAAAAAATATACCGTATGCAGTGGTGAGGCCATCTAATAGTCAGGAGATTTCAAAGATATTAAAGTATGCCAACGAAAAATTGATCCCTGTTCACATCCACGGTTCTGGCACATCACTCGTAGGGTTGGCGAGGCCAAAGACAAAGGGCATTGTGTTAGATACAGCAAGAATGAAAAAAATCACGGTATATCCAGAAAGAGGCTACTTTGAGGCAGAGCCAGGACTGCATGTAGTGCAGGTTAGAAAGGAATTGGCAAAGTACAATGCAATGCTGCCTGTCTTTCCGGGAAGTGAATTAGTGGCTACTCTTGGAGGAACTGTAGCGGTAAATACAAGTGCACATGCTGTTGATGCAGCTTTAGGTAAGCCCGGTGATTTTGTGCTGGGATTTGAGGTGGTGTTACCAACAGGAGAGGTTATACAAACAGGAACTGAGTCAACAAGAAGACCAGCAGGAATTGATCCAACCAAGTTTTTTATAGGATCAGAGGGTCTCTTAGGTGTATTAACCTTAGTCAGAATGAGATTGGTACCATTGCCTTATTTTGAACATATAGTTGCTTACTATAAGACTACAGAGGATATACTGGATACCGTAATGGAGATGTACAAGCAGGGCATCCATCCCCCATTGTTTTATGAGTTTCTTGACGAGAGGGCAGCTAAGATAGGCTTTGAGGCAGTGGGCCTTGAAGAGCCTATTGGTGCTGTGGCAATGATGAGGGTTCATTC
>DAOVRY010000098.1 GCA_030633645.1 Pseudomonadota bacterium
AGCCCCGTTTCATCTCTCCCGCGTAGCGGGATTCTTCTTTCTCAGTTTCTTCAAGAAACTGAGAAAAAGAAAAGAAAATCCTGCAGATCCAGTAAATCCTGTCAGATAAAAAAGACCATTGATAATTAAGTTTCTTAGGAATAGTCCGTGGCAAGATAATTTTCTTTGGAACGAGATGCGATTGAATATGCCAGGTTTTGTCAATTGGTGAGTTCTTGGGTAGGAAAAACCAAACCACTCAACCATTTAACTGACTCTGATCCCCTTTGAGTAAATCAACACCAGACAACGGACACTTATCAACGGACATTTTCTTTTTTTGCCGCCACTTTCATAAATCGACAAAGGGATGAACGGAGCTCCTTATCTTTGACCCGTGCCAAGATCTTGCTCATCTCCCTTTGTTCTTCGGAGGTAGGGCGCTGACCAATCTCTTGCTTTGATTTGCCTTTCGTTATCTGTCTATTTTCTTGAGAGGGGTGCCTACCTTAAACCGTATTTTTCTCACGGTGTCCGTTCGAAGCCTGCTATTGAGCTTATTTTTTATCGTTTCGGCCATGAACTCGAGCTCCTGTACCCATACGCTATCGGTAACCTTAACTAAAAGGATACCTCTGTTTATCGTAGAAGGCCGGGCATGTTCGGCAATTTCTTTCCCCACAACACGATCCCAGATTTTCCAGATCCTTGCATCACCAAGATTTATCGGTAGAGCAGATGTTGTAAAGAGATCGTCTATTACCTCCTTAATGTGAGTAAATGATTTTGTATGCCTTTTCATATATCCTTATCTCCTTAGCATATTTGACTTATTGAATATCCTTTATTTTATTTCTGTTTATTTCTTGACGCAACCCTTTTTTTCTATTACTATTCTTTCAATAATCTATGAGAGAGGTGAAAAACTATGCCTTGGGATTGGGATAAGCTTCAAAAACAAAAGATGGGCAAGGGTGGCAATCCAGCACAGATGGATGAGGTCTTTGACAAATTTAAGGGACTCAAGGGGAAACTGCCGGGATTCTGGATAATAATCGGTATTGTGATAATCTTGATTATTGTATCGTCTTCTTTCTATACCATTGGTGTCAATGAGGTGGGTATTATACAGAGGTTTGGTAAATACATCAGAACAACCCCTCCGGGACTAAGTTTCAAGCTTCCCTGGGGAATAGAAAAACTGACAAAGGTACCGGTGAGACTTGTCAAGAAAGAAGAATTCGGCCTAAGGACTATCAGGCCCGGTGTTAGGACCCAGTATGCCAGATCTACGGAGTATCTCAATGAATCTCTCATGCTTACCGGTGATCTCAATGTTGCTGTGGTCCCCTGGATAGTGCAGTACCGGATCAAGGATCCCTATGACTATCTCTTCAAGGTCAGGAATGTAGATTCTACCTTGAGGGATTTAGCTGAGTCCACCATGAGACTGGTAGTGGGAGATAGAAGTATCAATGAGGTAATCAGCAAGAGGGAGGAGATTGCTGACCAGGCGAAAGTTCTCTTACAACAGGAAATGGATGAAGCGCAAACCGGTATAAATGTGGTCACCATTGAGATGAAGAAGACAAATGTCCCTGAGCCGGTTCAGCCATCCTTTAATGAGGTTAATCAGGCAACTCAAGAAAAGGAGAGGATGGTCTACCAGGCCAGGGAGGAATATAATAAGGCCATTCCAGCGGCCAAGGGAAATGCCGAAAAGACCATCAAGGCTGCTGAAGGCTATGCCCTTGACAGAGTTAACAGGTCCAAAGGCGATGCGTCCAGATTTCTCGCCGTCTATGCTGAGTATGCAAAGGCAAAGGATGTAACCAGGAGACGTATTTATCTTGAGACCCTGAAGGATCTTTTTCCAAGACTGGGAAGCAAGTATATCATCGATGCAGAGCAAAAAAATTTCCTCCCTCTGCTCAATTTAGGGAGGGAAAAGGGGGTTGAGAAATGAAATCTAAAGGAATTATCTACGCTGGGATCATTATCATAATAATCATTCTCCTCTCTGGGCCACTGTATGTTGTGGACGAGACTGAACAGGTAGTGGTTACCCAGTTCGGTAGGGCGATTGGAGAACCAATAAAGGAGCCCGGTTTGTACTTTAAGATTCCCTTTATCCAGCAGGCAAACCGGTTTCGAAAAAATCTCCTGGAATGGGACGGAGACCCCGGTCAGATTCCAACCCTGGACAAGACCTTTATATGGGTAGACACCTTTGCCAGGTGGAAGATCGTTGACCCTCTCAAGTTTTTTGAGACGGTCAACAACGAAATTGCCGCCCTCGGCAGGCTGGATGACATTATTGATCCTGCGGTACGGAACTTTATCACCTCCTACTCCCTGATTGAAACCGTGAGAATGACCAACAGAGACCTGGATACCTTTGAAGCAGGTATAGATGAGGTGCAGGAGATAAGTCCGCTGGGTGAAGTCAAAACAGGGAGGGCTCAGATTACTAAGGGTATCATGGAACAGGCGCAGCCAAAGGTAGCCAAATTCGGTATAGAACTGGTAGATGTTAAGATAAAGCGATTAAATTATGTTGAAGAGGTAAGAAAATCAGTGTACCAAAGGATGATCGCAGAGAGAAAGCAGATAGCTGAGAAGTTTCGATCTGAAGGCAAAGGAGAGGCGAGGAAGATAGAAGGTGATAAAGAAAAGGAGATGAAACGGATCACTTCAGAGGCATACAGAAAGGCCCAAGAGATAAAGGGGAAAGCAGACGCCGAGGCTACCAAGATTTATGCGCAGGCCTACGGAGTGGACCCTGATTTTTACTCCTTTGTCAACACCCTCGACATCTATAAAGAGACTCTGGACAAGGACAGCACACTGGTGCTTTCAACCGACTCGGAATTTTTTAAGTATATGAAAGGGTACATGGGGGAGAGATAAAATAGGGGCTTCGCCCCAATTGGGGTATTGGCCCGCCCTGGCACGACTTGCCTGGAATAAACTGCTATTGATGTAATACTTTGGAAGCGTCGCCTGCTGAACTCCAGTCATGAAACTCAGGTCTGGGCCAGGGATTAATGGAGTACTGGAGTGATGGGTTTAGTTGTAAAGATCTTGAGATACTAGATGTCTTCATAGCTCAAGATCTTAATATTTGTATCAAGTTTTTGTAATACCGCTAAGGTGCAAAGGATAATTGGGATTGTAGAACGGTTGCGGTTGTGCAGCTCGAAACGGTCAACGGTTAACGTCATACGAAACCAGCAGCGCAACCGTATAACTTTAGACGAAACCAACATCGCTTTGCCCCAAAAAATGGAATATGATTTTTCTCCACTCGCCCGTCCTCCGCAGTAGTCCGCTACGGAGGGTGGATCGGTTTGAGGCGGAGCTTCGCTAGATTTTGACATCACATTGTTTTTAAGCCACCTATTATCTGATTGATATTGCTGACCTTTTCCCTTGAACAGAAATCTGTGAGGCCATGTACTATTTCGATCGCTGTCTTTGGATTGATGAAATTTGCTGTGCCTACCTGGATGGCCCGAGCGCCGACAAGAAGAAATTCAAGGGCATCCCTATAATCCATAATCCCTCCCAGACCGATCACCGGAATTCTTACGGCTGCAACAACCTTGTGTACGAGATAGAGGGCTATCGGTTTAATGGCAGGGCCTGACAGACCGCCAACCATATTTGCCAGTTTTGGTCGTCTGGTAGCTATATCTACAGCCATACCCAGGAATGTATTGGTGACGGATACGGCCTGTGCCCCAGCGGACTCCACTGCCTTGGCAATGGTGGATATGTCAGTTACATTGGGTGTCAATTTTACTATGACGGGTTTGGTTGTATTGTTGACTACGTGTTGCGTCACCGCGGCGGCGGTATCCGGATCTGTGCCAAAGGCTATCCCACCTTCCTCCACATTGGGGCACGATATATTTATCTCTACGGCTCCAATCCCCTCAACCTTTTCAATTCTTTTGGCCATCTCGCCATACTCCTCGATGGTATGCCCGTAAATATTCGTGATAATAGGGGCCTTTATTTTGGCAAGTAAAGGCATCTTTTCTTCAATGAAGGCCTCTATGCCGATGTTTGCAAACCCAATTGAATTGAGAAGACCGCACGGTGTCTCCGCAATCCTCGGAGGTGGGTTTCCAGGCATCGCTCTGAGGGATAGGCCCTTGACAATTATGGCTCCTAAGAGGGAAGGATCAAAAAAAGGTGTCAACTCAGTGCCATAGCCGAAGGTTCCTGAGGCAGTAATGACCGGATTCTTTAGTTTCAAGCCCCCTATATCAACGGATAAGTCAGGTAAAGCAGCCACTACAGAACCTCCCAGTCAATCATCCCGGATGGAAACACAGGGCCGTCGTGACATACGTAGTAGTAAGGTTTCCCTTCACCATGAGCTGCCTTTACAGCACAGCCCAGACATATCCCCAGACCACAGGCCATGTAACCTTCCAGAGAGACATAAGACCTGAGATTGAAGGCAGTGGCCTTTTGAGCAACCTCTTTTAGCATTGGAGGTGGACCACAGGCGTAAATTACCGGTTTTGTCGTTCCCTTATTACCCAGGCGTTGGTGCAAGAGGTCAGTGACAACTCCTTTGATACCTAATGACCCATCCTCTGTTGTCAGGGAAAGATTAACACCCAGATCCTTGAGCTGTTGGATACGAACAACCTGCTGAGATGTGGGAAAACCCAGAAATACGGTAACCGTATGCCCGTGATCTTTCTGGAGGGCCTGAGCTAAGAAGAAGAGCGGTGCTAAACCTATGCCACCACCGACCAATACTGCTCTTTCGCTTGGCCGAGGAAGAGTAAACCCGTTTCCCAAGGGGCCAATACTGGAAATGGTATCATGCTCTTTTAGGGCAGAGAGCAGTGATGTCCCAGCACCGACTACATTGTAAAGGATCATCACCTTGTCTCCATCCCGAATTCCGTGTATAGAAAAAGGTCTTCGCAATAACGGGTCTTTTGTTCTTTCGCCTAAATGGACCATCAAAAACTGTCCAGGCTTAGCATGTGATGCCAAAAGTGCGGAACGGAATTCCATAAGCCAAATATTCGTTCCTATCTGTTGATTGCACTCGAGGGATACTGTTTCTTCGACCATCTTTTTACCATAACCAAAAATGCATCGAGGAGCTTCTAGTGAAGCTCCGCCTCAAACCGATCCACCCTCCGTAGCGGACTACTGCGGAGGACGGGCGAGTGGAGAAAAATG
>DAOVRY010000129.1 GCA_030633645.1 Pseudomonadota bacterium
AATGGTTTATTGCGCCCTAAGCCTTAGAATCATAGGCTCCATCTATATAAACCATTTTGAAACGCCCACTCATCTAAACTATGTGGGGCATAATCCAAAAAAAAGATACCCATACCCTGCAAGAAGCTTAAAAATCAATAGGTCAAGTTTCACTATGATGTGACAGTTTTCTCCTCTCTCATCCTGACTTGTGCAAACCTTCGACTCTGTCCATGACGGGAGGTGGAGATAAAAAAGCTGATAGAGGTCATGTCAGGGCCTGATCCTTGCATATGTAAGGATCGCACGACTATTTCTATGACGTTGAGCTTACCATCTCCCGAAAAGCCTTCTGCAAGAATCTAGTAATTGGTCCTGGCTTGCCTAATCCAACTCTCTGTCTATTGATTTGCACTGCAGGGGTGATTTCCGCTGTGGTACCAACGATCATAAGCTCACTAGCCTGATTGATTTCGGACTCAAAGATAGGCCTTTGTTGACAAGGAATGGAAAGCTTCTTACAAAGATCCAACACGACCTGGCGAGTTATGCCACCGAGGATATAGTTTGTTTTGGGTGGGGTGATAACCACTTCCTCCAGTACAGCAAAAAAATTGCTGCGAGTTCCCTCCAGCACAACTCCATCACGGACAAAGACTGCCTCAATCGCATTGGATTCTTGAGCTTGCTGGTGGGCTAAAACATTTGCTACCAAACTGACCGTTTTAATATCGCAGCGTGCCCAGCGTTGATCCGGGACGAAAATAATATTGATTCCTCGTTCGAGTTCAGCCTGTCGAGTTAAGAGGGGCGTAGCGGCAGCGTAAACCGTGAGGGGAGTTTCTGGGGGAGGAAAGTGGTGGGTTCGAGGAGCTACTCCGCGTGTCACCTGGATATAGACCGTAGAGTCACCCTTGGTTAGATCGTTTCGCTGAATCAGTTCTTGGGCAACCTCGGTCAAATAGGAAAAAGCTACTCTATTGAATCGCAATGCTCGCGCCCCATAGTTTAACCGATCAAGATGGGCCTGAGCCTGAAATAATCTGCCATCATACGTGCGTATCACCTCATAGAGGCCATCGGAAAACAAAAAGCCACGATCATCAGGTGAGATTGCGATTTCGCCTCTGGGCAAGTAGCGACCATTTAGATATTCAAGCATGCCTACCTCCGGATTAAATGTGGAACAATAGGAACATTGCTTTGCGCTCAAGCCTGGCTGATCCAGACTTCCCGAATTTTGCCAGCCAAAAAGGTGTTAGCTTTAACGCTTTTTTGGCGCACAAACAGATCTGCACGTGCCGCGCACCTATCGTAGAATGATCTGACAAAATGTCAAGGATTCATCCTTTTTCTTGGTGTGTCAAAAATCACGTCCCCTGGGCGTGGATTCTTTACCCCATCACAACGATTATCATCATCCCAAAGTTAAACTATTCAGTATAGAAGAAAGGAGGTTTACGAGAAAGCTAAAAGTAGACATCTTTGCTGAAACCTGATTGGCATTTTGTTCCATGATTTTTCCTTTGACACCCAAGTGTTACTCTCCTATAATCTGCTCGAAAAAGTGAAATCATGTCATGTGAAATTTTTTGTTCTCAGGAGGTAATTCCCAATGCCTTTTGTCCTTCCTGCATACAATCCTCCAGATTTTGATCAACCTCCATTTCTTGATGCCCGCACCGTGGTATTCGAGCGGGCAAAGGGCCCGGGTGTAGTTCCGGAGAACTATCATGCCACGTCACTATACCCTGAATACTTGCAGCTTCAAAAAGGAGCGTGGCATCTTCTGAAAGAATCGAGGATGGATTGCGTTGTGGTGTTGAAAGAAGACGGAAGCCTTGCCGTTATAGAATTTCGGCTCCTCAAACAAGGGGATCTTGTCGCCTGTGGGAGGAGGGAGAATGGGGAGGATGGGATCTTTGTCCACACCGAAGCCTTTGACTTTTTCCAGAACATCTCAGAAAAATTTGCTTTTCGCTCGCGCATCACGAGGGAGACGTCTTTTTCCATCGACTATGATGAACTCTACGATCTGCTTGAGTTTGAGCGGCGAAACGGCTTTATTGTGTGGGTGCTGGGACCTGCGGTCGTGTTTGATAGGGATGCCCGCGATGCCTTTGTAGCGCTCATCGAAAGTGGTTATGTCCACGCCATGCTGGCAGGGAATGCCCTGGCGGTTCATGATGTAGAAGCGGCTCTTTTTGCAACTGGTCTGGGACAGGAGATTTATTCAAAAAAAACCGTTGAGCTCGGCCATTACAATCACCTGGATGCCATCAACAAGATCAGAACGGTAGGGTCAATCCAAAAGGGTATCGATCAAGGACTCATAAACGACGGGGTCATGCGGGCAGTCATTGAAAAGAACCTTCCTTACGTGCTGGCCGGCTCCATTCGCGATGACGGGCCTCTTCCTGAGGTGATCGGCGATGTCTATCAGGCACAGGACAAGATGCGAGCCTTGGCCCGGAACGCTACCACTGTTATAGCTCTGGCGACTCAACTTCATGCCATCGCGACAGGAAACATGGTGCCTTCTTACAAAGTAGTAGGCGAAAATGAGGTGCGACCTGTCTACTTTTACACCGTTGACATGTCTGAGTTTGCCGTAAATAAACTGGCCAACCGGGGATCTCTCACTGCCCGGTCTATTTTGACCAATGTCCAGGATTTTGTGGTGACCGTAGAAAGAGGCCTTCGGAAACGCGTTGGCTGAGAGTTCAGGTAGCGCAGCTAGCCTCGGATGATTTCTGTTCCAGCTTTTCCTGCAATGGCCTCTTCAATTGCCTCAATGGAGGTTATTACCGCTCGTTTTCCGCCACCTCGAAGAAACTGCATGGCAGCTACGATTTTAGGCCCCATAGAACCTGGAGGGAAGTGACCTTGTTTCAGGTAACGGGCTGCATGTTTCAGGGTAAGTGTGCGGAGGTATTGCTGATCCGGCTGCCTGTAATGAAGGGCAGCTCCCTCAACATCGGTTGCAATGAGGAAAATATCTACCCCTACCTCCTCAGCTAGTTTGGCACTCGCCAAGTCTTTATCAATGACAGCGTCCACACCGCAAAAGGTTCGCCCCTCTCTGATCACCGGTATTCCCCCTCCCCCGCAGCAGATGACAATAAAGTCCATATCAATGAGCTTTGTTATTTCACGTTTCTCCACTATGGTTATGGGCTTGGGGGAAGCTACCACCCGCCGATATCCCTTTGGGGTCTCTTGGGTTACGTAGGGTAGGGTGGCTGCTTTCTCTTTGGTGTGGACAGGGCCGATGGGTTTGGAAGGATTCTGAAAGGCCGGATCCTCTTCATCCACGACCACATAACTGATCAAGCTCACCAGAGGTTTTTGGGTGCCGATTCCGAGAGCCATGAGTTCACTGTCCAGAGTGGATTCGATCATGTAACCAATCTGGCCCTGAGTCTGTGCTACTAAGATTTCCAGAGGCAACTGGGGCACAACATCACAAGACTCCTGCTGTAGCATCAGATTACCGACCTGGGGTCCATTTCCATGAGTAATGATAACTCGGTACTGGTTTGAAAGCCGGGCAATCTGCCTGATAGGGATTCTTAGATTTTCGAACTGTTCCTTCACCGTGCCCACCTGCCCCTTGCGTATGAGGGCATTGCCCCCAAGGGCGACCATTAAAATTTCCTTTTTGGCATCTACTTTCATAGTTTCACCCAAAGCATGGCTGCGAGCATCATGATGAAACACAAGCTTTCAGCCGGTCTATGAGGACCTCTTCTAACAGGGGATGGTCGCGATCCCGATATTCGTAAAGCACGCGGATAGTCAGCTTGTTGATTGAGAGGATTCGGGTGAGGTGAATGGGTGTGGCAAACAGAACGAGATCGCAATCGACGCTGTTGATAGTCTGTTCCAGATCGCGAATCTGGGCCCCGCTGTAGCCCATAGCGGGGAGCACTGGCCCAGTATGAGGATAACGGACGTAGGTTTCTTGGATGGTTCCCACCGAATATGGTCGTGGATCAACGATCTCTGCTGCACCGTACGTTCTTGCCGCAATCACTCCTGCACCATAAGGCATTCCCCCGTGGGTGAGAGTTGGCCCGTCTTCTACCACCAAAACGCGTTTTCCTCGTATTCGTTCGGCACTACTTACAATAACCGGCGATTCTGCCAGTACGATTTTTGCTTTGGGGGCATGTTGTTGGATGTTCTTTCGAACCTGTTCCACCTGGGCCAGCGATGCAGTATCCACCTTATTGATTATTGCAATATCCGCCATAAGCATATTGGTCTCACCAGGATAGTAAAGCAATTCATGACCTGCCCGAAGAGGGTCGAAAAGAACAATGTGTATATCAGGTCTATAAAAAGGCGTGTCATTGTTTCCGCCATCCCAGACGATCACATCAGCTTCCCCTTCTGCCTGCTTAAGGATCTGACCATAATCAACCCCTGCATAGACCACAATTCCCTGATCCACCAGTGGCTCGTATTCTTCACGTTCTTCAATGGTGCAGTGGTTCCGCTCGAAATCATCATAGGAGGAAAAGCGTTGGACTACCTGGGTTCGTAAGTCTCCGTATG
>DAOVRY010000122.1 GCA_030633645.1 Pseudomonadota bacterium
CATGACTATTTTTTTTGCCGGCGTCTCAGCGGCAAAAAAAAGATGAATCATCACTCTGTGTCCTCTGCGTCTCTGTGGTGAAATACTTTCCTTTCTATTTTCATCGGTTTGAGGCGAAGCTTCGCTAGAAATTTTCAGCCTTCCTTTGCTGAAAAACACCGTGTGCCAAATCCAAATCTGACCATCTCTGACCCGTTTTAGTCTCCTTCCAGTGGTATCCACTGGCACCCAAAGCGCGTGAGGGTATCTGTCAGTTTGTCTCCGTCTTCAAGGTGAAATTCCATGACGAGTAGTCCTTCCTGGGGCTCAATCTCAAAGATCACCATAGGCCTTAGATGCGTGTAGAGTTCTGGAACATTGGCAGTCACCCAACGGTCTTGAAGGAAAAGGAGTTCCTCGGCGGTGCGTATAGGCCGGGTGGTTGTATCTACCATCGGAATATCACGTTTTTTCACCTTCCAGCCATAGGTTGTTGAGTTAATTCTTTTCGGCCGAACCGGCAGTCCAGACCCTGCTCAGGTGAACGATAGATAGCCCTTCATAGATATTTTCCTCTTCTTTCTCGCAATAACCTAAAAGTGGTACTTAAGATTCTTTTTGGTCAAGGGAGTGAAATGCAAGACCGATGATGTTTATTTTACCAGAGTTCTCTTCATGATGCATTTGAAAAATGCCTCACATGTCTTCGGAGAATAACATCGGATTTCACCTATTGTCGAAATATACTGAGCGCCTCTTAGAAAACGTAAATTCAGTCAGTTAACCAAAGCCCAAAGGAGCCCACCCCAGACATATGACAATAATCTGCAATTACCTGACAAAAAACGTCAGATCCGCTACTTATTCGTGGAAACACATGGTACCACGCCCAGCCAAACTGCTTCTCATAGAGCCTCAGGGCGAAGGAATCATATTTGTATTCGTCTTGAAAGGCTCGCGCCCACCCATTCTTGAAAATAAGGAGCCGGAAATATATGGGGGCTGCATCTTTCACCATGCTTGCAGGCACTGGTTGTGGAGAATCTGGGTGCCGTCTTTTTTGTGCGTAGGAAGCTCCGAATTTCTTGACGAGCTATACCGATGACAGGTAAAACCCGGGTGTAGGGTGGAGGGATAGATATGAGAGCATTCTTTTAGATGGGGCATAAAATGAAGAAAGATTATGTGATCATCCTTATGGTGTGTGGAGGACTTCTCGTTCACGGGTGTGCCGGTGGCCCTTTTCAATACTCAAGGGAAGAGCCAGAAAGAAAGGCAGAGAGACCAAGAACACCGAGAGATGAACTGTGGGTTGAAAACGAAAAGCTAAAAATCAGCAATGCCGAACTGCAAAAACAGATAGCTGTTTTGGGTAAGGAAAATCAAAGAATCATTGATGAAAGCGAAAGGAAACTGGCCAGATTACGGGAGGAAAACCAGCTGTTGAGTCTGCAGATAAAGGAGCTTACAGAGGAGAACCAGAGGATTGTGATTAAGAGCCAGGTTCTCGCAAAAAAGCTAGCTGAGCTTCAACGCAGGGGCGAACCCCGCGCCTCCGCAGCAAGGGAAGCGGAAAAGGATATCGGGACAGGGAAGATCAAGGTGCTCAGCGGAGACGGCAATTTGCGTTCTGCAAGAGAGATGGCGAGGAGGCTCGAAAAAATGGGATATAGGGTAAGGGCAATCGACTTAGCCCCCCACGTTAGCTTCTCGAGAAATACCGTGTATTTTGCTCCAGGATTTCACGGGGCAGGCAAAGGTCTTGTATCCAGTCTTGGCGGTAAGGCGATCCTCAAACCCCTAAGTTGGCCTTCGATCTTTGACGTTATCATTGTGACCGGCAAGAACCCTTAGTAGCTTCCCCTTAAACCTGTATCCTTATACACGAAACCGGCTGCGATCTACATCCAAGATTTCTGCACCCTGGGTAAAAAAGCTATTTGCCTATTTTTTTGAGCAGCCAGGCCATGTTTTGGCCGAGGGTCTTCATAATCTGTATGCCTTCCTCGTCGGTTTCCACCTCTCCCTATCTTCACCTTACTTTTTTCCTTATCAGTAGAGGAACGATAAACACTAGGCAAGCAATAAGAAAGATGATGCTCCCAACAAGGCTCAAGATGTTATTGCTTTCAATGCTTGAAGCTATAAAGAAACCTGCGCATACCAGAAAAAGAATCCAGCCCCACAGGTGAAACTTCACCTCTCTGTTCCTGTTGTCATCAGACATAACGCTCACCTTTCAGGGATCATAAAGGAGGTATTCAAATCCCTCAAGGAGAATAAAGATTGACTGGGTAGCACGGTCCTTTTTTACCGGAGCCACTCTAGGGTAAAGTCGCTTCCAGGTCAAGGGAAGAAGTATCCTGCCGCTTTCCTATACTCGCACCAAAACCATAATCTCTGCCTCAACCAGAGAGCTTACGATGTGGCGTGTATCGACCTAACGCATGTAGAACCCTTTGAGATTTTTTCCTTATATGGAAGACAGTGTTTATCATGTGTTCTACTGGCGATTGGCAGGCGGGCTCACATGCGAGGTGCTCGATGCAGTTGCCCCTTACCTGTCGGGCTCGGGAATAGACATATCCGGTAAACCTGATGGTGAAGTAGCTGACGCAATACGGCCTATACTGTCAAAACCCATGCCCTGAGTTGAAAGGGTTGTCCAAAGGTCTCGATTCTGCCTCCAAAACTTTCAGAAAGTGTTTTTGGTCCTCGTTATTTGGTTTTTGGTCTGAGAATCAAGATTCCTTCACTATTTTTTTCTACATCAGCGCGGTTGGTCCAGGCTGTATGGTACTTGCCGGAGAGATAGAGGTCAATCTGGTCCCTATGATGGGGGCTTTTGAGGTGTCCAGATTCACCTGTTGGGAGAACATGCAAAGCTCCGCTCATATTCGAAAGATCCACGATCATCCGCTGGGAAACGCCATGGTTCACACGATAGGGTTTCTCGTAGGGGTATTGCTTCTTGTTGATGGTGAGGTTGTCTCCTCCCACAGGAAAGGGACCCAGGTTGAATATCCAATCCAAAGGCTTCTTTTTCCCAAGGGTATGCTCAAAGGTGAGCGTATGGATTCGTCCCCAGGTCCAGGTATCCATGTCGTCGCCAATAACCTGCGTCAGTTCCGACAGCGTTTGCCTGAGGCTCGAGGCTATAACGTCTTCCATGGTCTCCTTTTCAGCGGTATTGACGTTGTCAAACCAGGGCGATGAGCCCTTCCTGACCATCATCCTTATGGCTCGCGGAGGGAAAGAGACCATCTTTATATACTTCTGGAAAAGGTCTTCTCCCAGTTCATCCTGGAATATATCCTCCATCATCTTTCTCAGGGTAACTGCAAACAGGCATGCTCCAACGCTATCCTCGTCCATCATGAAGTACCACCCGGACAGAATATCTTTGGCCTTCTTGGCATTTTCGTCCGAGAACCGTTGTTCCAGGACCTCGATCATGTGAGGTGTGATTTCAGAGGCGAGTATACAATAGATATCTTGGTGCATTCGCTTGACATCATCAATGGATATTTTCTCCTTGGCCTCGAGCAACTGTCGGATACGGGTGATTCGATCCATTGGCTCCCAGTAAAGACCGATCACGTGAGGATACCCTCCGCCTATAATCTTGTTATTTGCCGTGGCGATAAATCCCTGTTCAGGGTTTAACAGGTGGGGTCTCTCCTCAAAGGGAACATATCCCTTCCACTCGTATTCGCCGGTCCAACCTGGCACAGGCAGGAGGCCGTCGCCTTTTGAGCGTATGGGAATCGTAGCGCAGCACCAGTAGCCGATATTTCCGTTGGTATCGGCAAACACAAAGTTTTGACTTGGCAACTCCCAGTACCGGAGGGCCTCGATTACGTCCTGTATGTCCTTTGCTTTGGCCAAGAGGTACCCGGCTAGGGCTGCCTGAAGACCCTCAGTGAATGCCCACCGTGCTGAAATGGCTTGTTCTTGAGAGCCCTGTTTCACCTCATTGACGATCGGTCCGTGGCGGGTCAAGAGGATCTCTGTTTTAACAGGTTCTTGTCCCTTAACCTGTATAATCTCCTCTCTGACCTTCATATCCTCCCAGTGGTCTTTGTACCAATACTGGCGGGGATTCTCAGGATTGATCTTTTCGATAAAAAAGTCCACATCATCCACCATGACATTGGTAACACCCCACGCTACCTGGAGGTTATGTCCTACTGGAATCCCCGGGATACCGAGAAGAACAAATCCTGACACGTTGATGGTTGGGCAAACCAGATGCACCTCCCACCAGAGTGAAGGGTTAGCCAATGCCAGGTGAGTGTCGTTGGCCAGAATTGGTCTTCCGCTGACAGACCTCTTTCCAGAGACTACCCAGTTGTTACTGGCCCCCGGGCCTGAAAAGGCTGTTAGGCTTTTCACTAAGTGCATTGTTTCGTGGCCAGCGCTAAAAAGTGCTGAGAGGGATTTGGTTTGTTCAGGAATAATCAGGGGCCCATCATCGGGCCATACCGGAAAGGCCTCCCTCAGCTTTTCTTCTCCTGCTTTTTCTAACATCTTGGCTGCGGTTAGATCCGCCTCCCATCCGCTGCTCAAACCCCAGTTAACCACTTTCAAGATAGCCAGGTAGTTATCAATATCCCATGGCCGGGGCTGGTACCTAAGCAACTTGAACTCTAAGGGAAGGCGATCCTGATGGGACACGAGATAGGCGTTTACCCCATTCGTAAAAGACTCGAGCAGAGGAGTGAGGTTATCGGGAAGCTCTTTATCTAAACCCGCAGCTCCGATCATCCTGA
>DAOVRY010000113.1 GCA_030633645.1 Pseudomonadota bacterium
ATAAAGAATTCCCTGTTTCCTTTTGCACCCGTGATTGGAGATTCAAAAGTCCCGCAAACAGCCAATCCTCGGTTCGAAAAAAAGGTGGAAAGATCATTGATAATGGTTCTCTGCAGACCTTTATCTCGAATCAATCCACCCTTTGCCACCATGCCCTTTCCGGCCTCGAATTGGGGCTTGATGAGGGCGAGAATGAAGCTCCCTTTACCGAGGTGTCTTAGAGTGGCAGGGGCAACTATCTTTAGGGAGATAAATGAGGCGTCTATCACTGCGCCATCAAGGGATTCTTTTATCTTTGAGGGCGCTAGATGCCTGATATTGGTTCTCTCTAATACAACAACCCTGGGATCGTTTCTGAGTGACCATGCCAGTTGTCCATATCCCACATCAATAGCGAAAACCCTTTTGGCGCCATGCTGAAGGAGGCAATCGGTGAACCCACCAGTAGAGGCTCCCACATCGAGCAGGGTAAGGCCCCTCACGTCTATGGAGAACTCTCGTAATGCTGCCTCGAGTTTTATTCCTCCTCTGCTCACATAGGGATGATCAGGCCCGGTGAGTTCAATGGAGGCGGAGGGATTTACGAGATGGCCTGGTTTTTCCACCCGTTTCCCATCAACGGTGACCAGACCGGCCATGATTATTCCTTGTGCCCGTTGCCGGCTCACTAGGAATTCTTTTTCTACCAGAAGCTGGTCAAGCCTTTTCTTTGGCTGGCTCATGCTCGCTACATAATCTTTTGGCCTCGGCTACGATCTCTGTTGTGTCAATGCCACATTGTTCTCGTAACAGGTTTTGGGGGCCATGCTCTAAGAATGTATCTGGAATTCCCAGACGCTTGATCTTCACCGATGATACGTCTTGATCGGTGAAGTATTCCACAATTGCACTTCCAAATCCACCCTGGAGCGTATTTTCTTCTACTATGAGAACTTTGCCTGTGCGTGCGGCCATCTGAGGGAGCCGGGTGTCCAGTGGCTTTACAAATCGGCAATTGATAACACCAACTGAAAGGCCCTCCTTTTCGAGCTCCCGAGCAGCCTCAAGCGAGGGGTGAACTCGGGTGCCGATCGCCAGGATGAGAAGATCTTCTCCCTCACTGAGGATTTCTGCCTCGCCTATCGGTATTTTCTTGTATTCCTTATCCATTGGAACACCGAAACCTTTGCCTCTGGGATACCGAATGGCAATGGGACCATGAAAGGAAAGAGCAGTAAAGAGCATCTGACGTAGTTCATTTTCATCCTTTGGTGCCATGATTGTCATATTGGGGATGATCCTGAGGTACGAGAGGTCAAAGAGGCCGTGATGTGTTGGTCCATCCTCACCGACAATGCCACCTCTGTCAAGAGCGAACACGACCGGTAGATTAGGTAGACAGACATCATGGATTATCTGGTCGAAGGAGCGCTGGAGAAAGGTGGAGTAGATGGCAACCACCGGTTTGAACCCTTCGGTTGCAAGACCTGCGGCAAAGGTTACTGCATGCTGCTCTGCGATGCCCACATCTGAAAAGCGATCTGGGTATGCCTTGGCAAACTCGGTGAGGCCTGTACCCTCAGGCATAGCTGCGGTAATAGCAAAGAGTTTTTCCTCCTTGGCTCCCAGTTCAACCATGGTGCGGCCGAATACCTCTGTATAAGATGGCGGGTCTCCTGCTGATTCGTTTTTGGTGAGGCCGGTAGCTATGTCAAAAGAACCAACTCCATGAAAAAGGGTAGGGTTTTCCTCGGCTGGTGCATAACCCTTTCCCTTGGTTGTCAAAACATGCACGAGAATCGGTCCGTCAAGCAGGGCCACATCCCTGAAAGTTTTTATGAGAAGATTAAGATCATGTCCCCTCATGGGGCCTATATATCTGAATTTCAGTGCCTCAAAAAGCATACCCGGTGTAAGAAGGCCAACCAGGGAATCCTCACTCTTTTTCAATAGGGCAAATATATTTTCTCCCACACCTGGGATGGAACGGAAAAAATGCTCCAGATTCTTCTTTAGATTAACGAACCGGGGTTCTGAAATCTTTCGACTGAAATAGGAGGAGAGGGCGCCAACGTTTTTGGCTATCGACATCTCATTATCATTCAGGATAACTATTAGGTCTCTCTCAGTAGCACCTGTCTGGTTAAGGGCCTCAAAGGCCATACCAGCAGTCATGGCTCCATCACCAATAACTGCAATAACCTTATTCTTATCTCCTTTGATAGATCGGGCTGTTGTAATTCCTAGACCGGCGGATATGGAGGTTCCGGAATGACCGGTGTTGAAGGAATCACAGGGGCTTTCTTCTCCCTTTGGGAATCCACTGATTCCTTTGTATTGCCGTAAGGTATGAAATCTATTTCTCCTGCCGGTAATAATCTTATGGGCATATGCCTGGTGGCCAACATCCCAGATAATCTTGTCGCTAGGTGAATCAAAGACATAGTGGAGTGCAATTGAGAGTTCCACTACCCCCAAACTCGGGGCCAAGTGCCCGCCTGTGCGTGAGACCGTTTCTATCATGAGGGTCCTTATTTCACGAGCCAGTGCCTCTAATTCAACTAGTTTCAACCCCTTCAAGTCTGCAGGACTGTTAATGGAATCAAGGAGACTTCTTGTGGAACCCGTTTTGTTTCTCTTCTTTTCCATAATTCGTGATTTTCTAAACTTTTCTTTTGATGATATATCGGGCCAGGTCTCTTAATGGCTCTGCCCTATGATCGAAACTATTGAGAAACTTTATTGCCTGGTCCACGAGGCGCTTTTGAATGTGCTTTGACTCAGGAAGTCCAAAGACAGAGGGATAGGTAATCTTTCCCCGCTCCTGGTCACTGCCAGTGCCTTTGCCCAAGACATCCTCGCTTCCCTCTATGTTTAAGATATCATCAGCAATCTGAAAAACCAGCCCTATTTCCTGTCCATATCTGTTGATAGATACGACTTCTTCCTCAGTACCATTTGCAAGAATTGTTCCTGCCGTAACTGAGGCAGCTATCAGAGCACCGGTTTTGTGTCTGTGGATATACTCTACCACGGTAGGGTCTGGGTCCTTTCCTTCATATGTAATATCTACCACCTGTCCGCCTACCATACCTTTGCAGCCAGCTGCAGAGGCAATCAGGTCAATCACCCTGAGCAGTGCCGTTTTTTCTACCTGTTTTTCTAAACCATACCGCGCCATAAGATTGAAGGCCAGGGTGAGCAGACCATCACCGGCTAGAACTGCAACCGCCTCCCCGAATACCTTATGGTTTGTGGGCTTGCCCCTTCTGAAGTCATCATTGTCCATTGCCGGAAGATCGTCGTGGATAAGGGAGTACGAATGAATGAGTTCGATTGCGCAGGCAACTGGCAACACATCATCGGCAGATCCTCCAACTGCCTCTGCACCAGCTATGCAGAGAATTGGCCTAATCCGCTTTCCTCCAGCAAAAAGGCTGTAATGCATTGACCGGATCACTTCGCCTGCCAGACCAGTAGGTTCAGGCATACATTTTTGTAATGCCTGCTCTACCAGGGATTTTTTCTCCTCCAGGTACTGCTCAATCTTTTTCGACATCTTCAATCTCTTCTGACTCAAAGGGTTCTCTTTTTATGCCTTCTTCATCCTTAATGAGGATGGAAACCCTTTTTTCTGCCTGTTCCAGTTTCTTAAAACAATACCGTGATAGCGCTATGCCCTCTTCAAAGATCTTCAGTGATTCTTCCAGGGATAGGTCGCCGCTCTCAAGGCGCTTTACGATATCCTCCAGTTCCTTCATGGCATCTTCAAATTGCTTTTCTTTCATTGTTACTCCAGTGTCTTACTGATCTCAATGAGTGTTAAGGGGTTAATCCTTGTTCCGTTGAGCCTGATACCAAAGTGGAGATGGGGCCCTGTTACCCTTCCAGAGGAACCAGATAACCCGATGAGATCGCCCTTTTCCACTAACTCACCGACCCGAACAGAAATGTGGCTGAGATGGAAGTACATACTGAAAATACCACCTCCATGGTCAATAACGATACTCCCGCCGCTAAAAAAATGCTCTGCCACCAGTGCTACTAATCCTCTATTAGTGGCCTTAATGGGGGTACCTGCTGCTGCCTTAAGGTCAACCCCTGAATGGGGGGACCTTTCCATATCATTAACAATGTTCTTGCATCCAAAAGGGCTTACAATCGTGCCGGGTAGGGGCCTTGTCCACCTTCCCCACCAGAGTGGATCTTCAGAGGATCTCATGAAAACCTGTTTCACGGTGCTGATTTCCCTGAGTACTCTTTGTAAGGTATCATGATCGAGCTCAACCATCTCTCTTGGAACTGTTATACGCCTGATACCATGGTCCTTTGAGCGTACAGTGATTGGCATGGAATCTGGCTCCGCGTTATTGGCATAGCTGATTTGAAGTTTATACCTTCCAGGATCTGTAGTCAAATCTGCGCCAATAAAGCCTGCCCACAGCTCATTGCTGTTATTGTAGATCATGGGAATCCTTTTTCCCAGCCAGATCATCTGAGGCTGACCTGTTGCCTGCTTTAGGGTTACAAGACTGACCTCACCCTGCCCGAATGTAGATGGTGTTACGGTAATATCAGGTATAGAAAGTGGGGATGCGTCAACAGGTGATAGGAGGAGGAACAATAGAATTGCCAAAAGTAGGTAATGTCCGTTGTCCGTTGTACGTGATCCGTTAGTTTTAATCATTTGGTTTTCTGTGTATTCGCAATTGATTTGATATAAGCACTTAATCTGGGGGCTAGTTCTTCAATCAATTGTCAGCTTCTAAAAGTGGCAGACTCGTAAAAATTGTTTTGTGAACGGGATTGAGCATTTTGGGAGAAAAGCGCTTGAGGTGTTCAGCGTTAAGAAATGCTAACTGTCTGAGGGCATTATACCGAGTTTTAGCATTTTAGCTGAACATCTTAAGTGCGCCCAAAATGCTCACGGAGTG
>DAOVRY010000111.1 GCA_030633645.1 Pseudomonadota bacterium
CTAAGTGCATTGTTTCGTGGCCAGCGCTAATAAGGGCTGAAAGGGATTTGGTTTGTTCAGGAATAATCAGGGGCCCATCATCGGGCCATACCGGAAAGGCCTCTCTCAGCTTTTCTTTTCCTGCTTTTTCTAACATCTTGGCTGCGGTTAGATCCGCCTCCCATCCGCTGCTTAAACCCCAGTTGACCACTTTCAAGATAGCTAAGTAATCGTCAAGCTGCCATGGCTCGGGCTTGTAGCAAAGCAACCTGAACTCTATGGGAAGGCGATCCTGATGGGACACGAGATAGGCGTTTACCCCATTCGTAAAAGACTCGAGCAGAGGAGTGAGGTTATCGGGAAGCTCTTTATCTAAACCCGCAGCTCCGATCATCCTGAAGTAGCGGTCTACTTCGATAAAATCCTCCCCAAATATTTCTGAGAGCCGACCGTGCCCCAAACGACGGTAGAATTCCATCTGCCAGAAACGATCTTGAGCAAGGGCGTAGCCGAGTGCGAAGTAAAGGTCAGACTCGTCTTTGGCATAGATATGAGGCACACCAAAGGTGTCTCTTATGATTTGCACACTTTCAGTGAGATCTGGGAGAAGTACCTCTCCTAAAGTCTGAGGTAAACTCTTTTTGAGGGCTTGATGAAACCACAGGTAACCTCCCCCTCCCACCACCAAAATGAGCCCTACCAGTACGGACAAGATAATCAAGATCCATTTTTTCACCGTGTGCCCTCCTGTACAGTGTTTGTCTCACAAGCCACAATACGGTGCGATACCAGAGACGATCGCATTGTGTCTTTAATGGTCTTGCAATGGCCCCGTATGTACCTGGCCCCACGCCCCACCCTAATCCTCCTGCATTCTATCAATATCTCAAAGACCTTCAAGCAGAAAAACCATAAATGCTTATGCGGGTAACCGTTTGCGCAGGTGTTCGTTACGGCTCGGGTTGGTGATGACGCTATCACTCCCGACTGATGTAATCAAGAATATCGAAGTATGATTTTTTCTGAATAGTCTTCACGCCATTTTGGAATAACACACGCATGATTTCCTCTTTTATAATGTTTCTCCGAGGGAAGAAATCAAGACTTATATAATCTCCTTCAAAAACAGGGATAATCCCTAATTCTCCACACTTTTTCTCAAGACGTTTTTTGTCTTGTGAAACGAGCTTATACGTATTGATGCTGTCAATCGTAACCTTAAAGCCGCTAACTCTCTTGATCATAAACATTCTCTCATAGGAATGAGTGCTTGGTGGCAACTCACACAAGATCTTGGGAAGGCCGTGGTCGAGTGCTATCTTCCTCCCCCGGTCCTTTTGCTCGTGAGTTGCCCTGTATTTTCGTTCAAAAAGTCGCATTTCTGCTCTATTCTAATACCATCTCAATAAATGACAAGCGAGCAGTGTTTACTGTAAATGAAGTGACGAGGTTTCTCTTGGGACCTTAACCTTTTTAAGCTGATAGGTAAAAATAGACCAATTGGTTTAAGGGTTTTTTGGTAATGCGTCAGCACCAGGTGAGGGTGTGATTGTGTCAAAGGCGAAGCTTCGAGGTCCCGGTTCTGAGATAATGGTATCCTCCAACGATTTTTTGATTTACACACATGCATCTTTCTTTTAATTTTCTTTTTTGGTGGGTCTTCTTGTTGCTGGGTGTCGCTGCCGAGCTTTTGGCAGGAGTGATTATTTATAAGGAAGATCTTCTCCCTGCGCAAGTCATGTAAAGGGACCTGTCTAAATGCAGAAAGGGGGTTATGATGGGGCTTAACCCGCAGGATATTAAACCCCTTAGTGCGGAGGTCGTTTCAGTAAAGGGAGAGTGTAGCGCTGGGCATAAGGTTGGTGATACATTCCAACTCAGTTGCTGGGATAGTGGGGGGCTTTGCGGCTTCTTTTACCACGACATCTTTCCTAGTTTGAGTGTGATGCAATTTGGGGGTAAGTACCCCTGGAGTTCCGGAGACGAGTTGACCTTAGAATGTCCCGATCGCGAAAATGCAGTTACATTTCTCCTTCGGAGGCTCTAAGGCCTAAGAAATACTGATGGCAGGCTCGTCTTAATCCCTCCGGTTGGTGGAGATCAAGATTAGATCTTTGAGGGGCTAGAAGAACACTCTTTATATAGAATACAACTCACCATGCAAAAGAGAACACTTGGTAAAACGGGCTGGGAAGTTTCTGTGATCGGTTTCGGAGCCATTAAACTCCCTCAGTTGTCTCAGAGGCAATGCGACATGCTTCTGAATAAGGCCCTTGATGGGGGAATTAACTTTGTAGACACTGCTGACTGCTATGGTGACAGTGAGGAGAAGATCGGCATTACTTTAAGGGGGAGGCGCAAAGAATTCTATCTCTCCACAAAAATAGATGAAAGAGACCGTATCGGGGTTTAAAAGAAACTGGAGCGGTGTCTTCGCCGCCTCAGGACACACTGGATCGATCTGGTGCTCTTTCACGATGTTCGTGGCTCTGAATACGATCGCATATTTGAGAGCGGCGGATTGGAGGCCCTGGAAAGAGCCAGAGAAGAGGGAAAGATCCGAGAGATTGGAATCAGCATCCATCACTCCCTTGCGATGATGAGGAAGGTCATTGAATCTGTCGCCCAGGTTTCTCTGCACTATGTTCTCTCAAACCCACATATTACCTGCGCTATCCCTGGGATGAGGGAAATACATGAATTGAATGAAAACCTTCAGGTCGGAAGGCAGCCAAGAAAGCTGACTCGAGAAGAGATCAAAGCGCTTATGAGATGGGTAGGGGAGGCGGGGAAGGGGTTTTGTAGGAATTGTGGATATTGCCTTCCGTGCCCGGAGGGAATACCCATCCCTGACATTTTCCGTTTTGAGGGCTACTATGAGCGGTATGAACTGAAACAGTGGGCGAAGGACCAATACCGATCCCTTGAGGTAAAGGCTGATGCATGTTCTGGATGCGAGCAATGCGTGGAGCTCTGTCCTTATGGAGTTTCAATCCCAGAAAGACTGAAAATCGCTCATCGAACCCTGCAATAATGATATCTCTGGTCTCAAACCCACTCAGGGTGGCCTTCCACCATATCCGAATCTTTTGGTAACGTTCAAGCCCCTGGCCTCTTACACGGCGGGAGCACGTGCTCTTTGGCAAGATGGTCATGAATCTTTCTGGGAGAAAACTTGGTCATATCCTTGGCCAATTTGTGTACATGCATGCCACGTTTGACAATGTTTGGCAGTTCGTGGCGAAGCAATCCGAGAATATGGGCGGGTGCTACCACTGCTATGTACCGGGCCTGCTTGGCTTGAGCAAGAGACCTGGTTTTTTCCATGACCTCATGAGCGAAGCGTCGATCGAATTCATCTTCATGTTGTGAACGGTGGTCATCATACCCATGCGCTGGGCCTCCACGAGGGGCCCGATGCCGACCAGTCTTTGAGTCAGTGTATAGGTTTCGTGCTGGAATCCGCTTTTCCCGGTTATACAGTTCCCCACATTCAATTAGTCTGGGACCGGATTCCAACTCAGGAAACTCCACCGGTTCAAGGGTAAAAAAGCGCGCACGCGCGCCACCGGTAACCACAACACAATAATCACTCATTTTATCCCTCCTTCTATTATTAAGGATAGAAGATATGACCCCATAGCCGAAAGGTGATACTCTCAGGAGTAATCAAGCTGATTACCCATTGCAGAAAAAGACCATACATATTGTAGTTCATGTTACTGTATATTGAATATATTGTGTTTGCAAGCATAATTTGGGCTAGAGTAACAAGCTTAGAAATCAATAGGATAGGTTTCACTATGACGTGACCGTGTTATTTGGGCCAGTGCCTGTAAAAATTTGACCGCCAATTGTTTTTGCCTTCAGCCAAAAGAAAACCATGTGAGCGCTCATCTTTCTAGGTAACTTGCATTTCTCTCCCCATTCGGTTAATACAAGGCGTCATGGACCAGATAACAGCCATTGGGTTTGACCTCTTCAACACCCTTATCACCGTGGAGTCCCAAGCACTGGAAAAGGCTGTTGATAGGTTGACGCATAGCCTCGAGCAAAGCGGTTTCACGCTTGAGAACCAATCATTCAAGCAGGCCCACCAGGAAGCTGCCCTGCAATTTGTGGAAGAAGCCCGACGGGATGGAAGGGAGACGCACAACCGTTTTTGGATCAGCGCCGCACTCGAAAGCCAGGGGTACCATGTCTCACCGGATGATCCGCGTATAGCCACAGCAGTTGATGCCTATTTTTCAGCCTTTCTTGACTACTGCCACCTTATTCCCGGCACCGCAGAGATGCTCGGAACCCTAAAAGGTTTGTACCCTCTCGGGTTACTTTCTAATTTCACCCACGGGCCGGCTGCCAGAGAGATCATTGACCAGGTAGGTCTCACCTCGTTCTTTGATGTCGTGCTTATATCCGGCGAGCTGGGCTACCGCAAACCACATCCTCTGGTCTATCGTCGATTCATCCAGCAGCTTGGGGTGAGAGGGCACCGGATTATCTATGTGGGCGACGACCCGGAGCCCGATATCATCGGTGCCCAGCGGGCAGGGCTCCAGGCTGTCTGGTTTACGTATGTTCGGGATCATAATATACCCCTTGCGCCGGGCATCATCTTTAGCGGTGCCGAAGAGCCGGACAATAAAGTGCCACGGATTTCCACGTGGAAAGACCTCCTCACCCTTTTGGCCAAGGAATGAGTTGGTGGCAGGATCAGTCGGAGGAGGGTAGTGGGATATTGCAATCGCAATCAAGAGATAGGTGTCGTGGTTCAGGAATTCGTTGGCAACAGATCTACCAGATAACTTCTATTTACCAGTTCGTCAGCAGTAAATCCATTAAAGAGCGCCCATCTTGCAATGTGCTCCTCGGCCAGTCGATCCGCAACATCCTGGGTTGACAAGCGCAACCTACTACTACGCTCATATATCTCCCGGAGTATTGGTCTCACACCGCTGATAACCTCCAATGGCCTCTTTTGGTCATAGCTCC
>DAOVRY010000054.1 GCA_030633645.1 Pseudomonadota bacterium
CAAGTTATAAAGGAGGTCATGGCTGTTTTTGAAAGGCCTGCCCGCCATCGCTCTCGCTCAGGCGAGGCGGGCGGGCGATATCTCAAAAAAAATTCCACCGGATCTTGCAGTGGCCAAATATGTGGGGTTTACACCTCTGAAGCCCTGGGAGTCTCCGTCTGGTTCACCTAAACCCCACACATTTGACCACCTCCCTTGAACCTTATAGATAGCGCCTTGAGAAAATGGGCATGGCCGGATAGAGGTAATTAAATATGTTCTCTAACCAATATACCATTGAGTAAACACTTTTGAACGATACTAAAAAATTGTGACAGTATACTCTAGACAAAACAGTTATGGCGAAGTAAATATATAATTAAGTGGCTCGCTTGGCAACCAAATTGACATCTCGCAACGCATGAGTCAGGATCTGGCTTGCACAAAACGTTACTCTGAACTCTGAGTTCTTTGAAAGCATCGTCTAGCTATGAAAACCCCCACATCCACCACAAGGGAGAAAACCTATGCTTTTATTAATCAATCCGGACAATCCACAAAAAAGGCTTATTAGCAAGGTTGTTGAAGTGTTGGAGCAAGGTGGCCTCATAATCTATCCAACGGATACGTTCTACGGTATCGGTTGTGATGTCTTTAACAAAAGATCAATACGGCGCATATACCAGCTTAAAAAGAGGCCGCTGTCAAAGCCATTTTCCTTTGTATGTGCCAATCTGAAAGATATCAGTCTGTATGCCCAGGTCTCGAATAATGCCTATAGAATTATGAAGAGAACCCTTCCAGGGCCTTATACCTTTGTATTAGAGGGAACCAGGCTGGTACCCAGGCTCATGCTCACCTCCAGAAAAACCGTGGGCATACGGGTACCCAACAACAAGATCTGTCTGGCTATCGTTGAGCGTTTGGGCCGACCTATTATTAGCACCAGTATCAACTTAGAAGAGCCTTCGATAATCCATGATACCTATTTTTCTTTCGTGGAAACAGTTATTGATGGGGGAGTTATTTCATATGAACCTTCCACGGTAGTTTCCTTGGTAGACGATAATCCGGAGATAATCAGGGAAGGAAAAGGGGAGATTAATTTTCTTTAATCAGATACGCCTACGTCTCCGTTCCAGCGGTACTCGAGGATCCCGGAAGGGCGATCAATCCTGTTCATAAGGGCGTCGAATAAATCCTTGAATAGCAAATTCCACAAAAGGGACCTTCTTTTTTTCACAGGATAGACCAATTTTACCTTTCCCCTGATATGAGCCATGCTCTTGGCCACATCAACAGCATCCTGGAAATTGCCGAGAGAATCCACGAGGCCTAACCTTTTGGCTTCTCTGCCTGAGAAGATTCTGCCGTCAGCCAGCTCAAGCACTTTTTCTTCGGGCATATTCCTTCCTTGAGAGACAGCAGTTACGAACTGATTCTGGATATCTTCTAAAAGGCGGCTAAGTATCTCTCTCTCTTCCTTAGTCATCTTTCTATTGGGCGAACCGATATCCTTGAACTCGCCACTCTTAATCACCTGCATTTCTACCCCGATCTTTCTGAGCAGTTCCTCGACCCTCACGAACTCCATAAGGACTCCAATGCTGCCGGTAAGGGTCCCCGGGTTGGCAACTATAGAATCGGCGGCTGATGCAACATAGTAGCCACCAGATGCGGCTACGGATCCGAGAGAGGCTATCACCTTTTTTGTCTTTGTAGCTCTCCTTGTCTCGGTGTATATCTCCTGTGAAGGACCTACTCCACCGCCGGGAGAGTTTATCCTCAAGATTATGGCCTTGATTTGCTTATCATCCCTGAACGCTATCAATTGCTCAGTGATGGCATCCGCATCCCTTATGACCCCATTGATGGGAATCACGCCTATCTTGTTACTGAATGATAGAGTAAGGGTAGAGCGGGAGAGCGAGAGAACAATAGCCATGAGGGTGCCAAAACAGAGAATGGCTATACCCAGTATAATAAGGACTAATGTGATAGGACGATTGGTCTTAGC
The DNA here is from genome assembly GCA_030633645.1 of Pseudomonadota bacterium. Taxonomy (GTDB): domain Bacteria; phylum Desulfobacterota; class DSM-4660; order Desulfatiglandales; family B25-G16; genus JADFWK01. Next base: position 1,997 of record DAOVRY010000054.1, read on the forward strand.
CATGAAATGGTATCTTTACCTTTTATGGCGAAAAATGAAGGTTCAAAACAGGTATCTGTAATGGGGTTACCGAGCACTGAATAAAGATCACCTGCTATGAGGACTCGTTGTCTTTGGGGTAGGCGTTCACAGGTTCGGAGTTCACCGTTTAGGGTTACCTTTCTATCGTTGACCTTGCTCGTAAGCCAGCAGGTGCTTGACCTGCCCGCCACCTGCCCGCTCGTGCCATAACACCGATTTGTTTCTTCAACCATGCCCTGAACAGCCCCAATAACTTGTTCTTTCCATATATTCTCAGGTCTCGCATGGCAGGCGGGTGAAACCTCTATCATACACACTGAAACTCAGCATTCGTCGCAAGCAGACTTGACCTTCTTTGTCAGGTTATAGACCTTGTGAGTTAACTCCCCGGCTAACTGCCATGCCTAAATGTCCTCAAATTGTTCTATTCTCATGCGTTTTCCGTTATGGGTTCTGGGTTCAGCGTTCTGGGTTCAGATTTTCGATAAACTCCAAACATCCGAACCCCCAACCCTGAACCTTGAACCATGAACCTTGAACCCCTAACCTCTGAACCGTGAACCCGTGAACGGTTACTCTTTGGGAGAGCCTTTTTCTTTTGAAGATGCCTTTTTCTTTGAAGATGCCTTTTTCTCTGAAGATGTGACTTCTTCTACCAAGGATTCTTTCTCTTTAGCGGTAGACTCTGCTTTTTCCGTGGATGCTTTTTTTGCTGGCGCGTCATCAGATCCGACTCCTGCTGGCTCTTGCTTGCCTGTGACCTCTTCTACCAAGGATTCTTTCTCTTTAGCGGTAGACTTTGCTTTTTCCGTGGATGCTTCTTCTGCTGGCGTGTCATCAGATCCGACTCCTGGTGGCTCTTCCTTGCCTGTGACCTCTTCTCCTTTCTCTGAGGGGAGATTGGCATGCGCTTCTTCCATTTTTTCTTTAATAAGCAGCCCAAACGTGGAAGGGGTCTCTTTCACGTCATCCTCGTAATTGTCATAGATATCTGTGAATTCCTTGTCTTGGAGTTTTCGGATGGAGAGGCCGATTTTTTTGTCCTGTTTGGAAACGTGTACGACGAGAGCCTGAATAACGTCGTCGATCTGGAATTTGCCGAGGGAAGAGCTAGACTTACTCTTACTTATCTCGGAAGAATGAATGAGGCCCTCTATCCCCTCTTCAAGCTCCACAAATATGCCAAAATCGGTGATATTGGTAACCCTTCCGGTCACCTTGGTGCCCATCTTGTATTTTTCGGGGATGTCCTCCCAGGGGTCCTTGGTTAGTTGCTTTATACCCAGCGAGAAACGCTCATTGTCCTTGGATATAGATAGCACCTTTGCCTGGACCTCGTCCGCCTTCTTATAGAGTTCACCAGGATGCTTAATCTTCTTGGTCCAGGAGATATCAGAAATGTGAACGAGCCCATCAATGTCCTCATCTATGCCGATAAATATCCCAAAATCGGTAATGTTTTTTATGCGACCTTCAATAATGGTGCCCACAGGATATTTTTCCGCAATGAGATCCCAGGGATTCGGCTTAACCTGTTTCATCCCCAATGAGACTCTCTTGTTTCCAGCATCGAGATTGAGCACTACTGCCTCAAGCTCCTCCCCAACGCTCACTATCTGGGAGGGGTGTTTGACCTTCTTCGTCCAGGACATCTCTGAGATATGGATCAGGCCTTCTATGCCTTCTTCTATCTCTACAAATGCGCCATAATCGGTAAGGTTGACTACACGGCCGATGACCTTTGTGCCTACGGGGAACCTGGTATTTGCATCGACCCAGGGATCGGGTTTGAGTTGCTTGAGACCAAGGGACACTCTCTCTCGCTCCTTATCAAAGTTAATGACCTTAACCGTTATTTCGTCTCCGATCTTGTACATTGAAGACGGATGAGCAACCCTGCCCCAAGACATATCCGTAATGTGGAGGAGCCCATCGAGGCCGCCAAGATCTATAAAGAGACCATAGTCAGTAATATTCTTGACCGTTCCCGTGAAGATGGATCCTTCCTCGATGAGAGCAAGTGTCTTGGCTTTCTGTTTCATTCTCCCGGCTTCAAGAATGGCCCTTCGAGAGATAATGATATTATTCCGCTTTTTATTATACTTGAGGATTTTCAGCTCCATTACCTGGCCTACTAGGGCATCAAGGTTCCTAATGGGGTGAAGATCAATCTGGGAGCCGGGTAGAAATGCCGGAAGGCCGATATCTACAGAGAGACCTCCTTTGACTTTGGAGATTACCTTTCCCTGAATGGTGCCATCACTATTATAAACATCCCGGATATGATCCCACACCTTTATCTTCTTGGCCCGTTCCATGGAAAGCATTACGCGGCCATCCTCATTCTCTTTTCTCTCTAAAACAACATCGATCTTATCCCCTGTTTTGGCTGCTATGTTTCCATCTGGGTCTTTGAACTCGTTAATGGGGATACCGCCTTCCGATTTATAACCGATGTCCACCAACACAAACTCGTCCTCGATCTTGATAATCTCTCCTGTGATGAGTTCGCCTTCCTGGATTTGTTTCAGGCTCCCTTCGTACATCTCTTCCATGGTCATTTCTGGAGATTCTTGTTTCACGGCGCTCACGTCATCAGGAGTATCACCCTTTTTTTCATCCGACTTTTCTGTGTCCAATCCGGTGTCTTCTTCAGTTATATTCTTAGTCTCTTCTTTTATTTCTTCTGTTGGTTCACCCATTAACTTCTATCCCCCTCATAAAAATTTTGTCTGACAAGAAATACAGATTGTTTCTATAACAAAAGAATTACGAAAATTCAACCTCTTATTTGCCTTTAGGGGAGTTTTTGTCCCCTAAATGCTCCGTTTTGCAAACAGGTTGCTGCAGAAATCCTTTTGACACGAAGGGAAAAAAGGTTTGGGCGGTAGCCTCCTAAGAAGCGGCAGGCTAAATTTGGGCAGAAGAGGGGTTATGCAAAGGTCTCTTCTTGTGCTTGGAGGGAGTGGTGTCTATTACTATCGTAAAAGACTCCGTGCAATAATGGTCTTTTCCATCTCCTTGGTGCCTTCGTAGATTTCCAGGACCTTGGCAGCACGGTAGAGGCGGTTCACCTTGTATTCATCAATGTACCCATAACCGCCATGCATTTGAGCGGCCTCGTCAGCGCACTGAAGCGCCACTTCGGCGGAAAACCATTTGGCCATGGCAATGAGGGCCGGATCGATCGTTCCCTGATCTAGAGACCAGGCAGCCTCGTAATAGAGATTTTTGGCTGCTCTGATCCTGGTGGCCATCTCGGCGATTTTGAATTGAGTCACCTGAAAAGAGGCCAGGGGTGCACCAAACTGGGTGCGTTCTTTGGTGTGGCGGATCGACTCCTCCAGTGCGGCGCGGGCCAGGCCGACCGCTTGTGCGCAGATATGAAGTCTGGTGCGGTCAAAGAAGGCCATTAATTGGTGGAATCCTGCACCTTCCTCCCCCACCAAGTTGGTAAAGGGCACGCGGACATTGCTCAGAGAGATCTCGGCCGTATCCGATGCCCGGATACCCATCTTGCCATAGATCTTTTTGGACTTGAATCCTGGCGTGTCAGTCGAAACCAGGAAAAAGCTGTGACGTGCATGGCGGGAAGGGTTGTGGGGGTCTGTTCTGCAAAAGACCAGGATATGTGCGGCCAGGTTACCGTTGGTGGTAAACATTTTGCTCCCATTCATCACCCAGTCGTCACCGTCTCTGACTGCCGCTGTAGTGGCGCTGGTTACGTCAGATCCCGCATCAGGTTCTGTTATGGCAGTAGCTATTATGGCCTTTCCTGCAACGAGTTGGGGAAGTACGAGCTGTTTCTGGTCTTCAGATCCGAAGAGAAGCAGAAGCTCGGAGCCAAAGGTGCAGGAGATAATAGCCTGGCCGATCCCTGGATCTGCCGCCCAGAACTCCTCGGTGATAAGGCAGTGTTCAAGGTAGCCCATACCCGCACCGTTATATGTCTGGTCTATAAACACGCCAACAAAACCCAGTTCACAGGCCCTTCTCCATAAATCAAGGTCGAAGGTCTCATCACGGTCAAATTCAAGCGCGCGGTCAGGAAACTCTCCCAGGGCGAATTTCCGGGCTGCCCTTACGATATCCCGTTGTTCTTTACTGAGTGTAAAATCCACGATCTGTTCTCCTAAAACTAAATCGACATTAATCCATCCCACCTTGCGGGATAAGAATTGAAAAGGTTATACCGTTTCAGGCGTTAGTAGCAAAACGATAAATCAGACAGGATTTACGTTCCCG
>DAOVRY010000031.1 GCA_030633645.1 Pseudomonadota bacterium
ACCTTTTTCTCTCTGTCGATAGCGTCCACGCTTTTTTCTGTATGTAACCCTATTCTCTTTTTTTCAAACCATGGGGGGGAAGCATAAAACATATCTTCAAACGATAAGGTGTCCCTGAGAACGAACGGCTGTTCACATGGTGTATATGCAGTCCTGGGCCTTCTTGTGTAAATATCAATCTGTGCTGGATTATTCAGCACCCTGAGGGTGTTTGCGCAGACAATGCATGCGCCACCTCCCCCAATCATGACAATCTTCATCCTGGTCTCCCCTTTTAAGATTGTTTTCCATTTCTGTGACAGGTAACATATAGTCAATAGATTTTGAGATGCAAGAAAAAAAATATGAATACTGTTCGTTGTCTGTTGTCAGTGGTGGGTTGAATTTATTTTTTCATCCGATTGGTGCATACAAAAGGCTAGTGTATGCTCATCGCAAGTCATTCAAAATCATTTTTTTCGATCCCCTCAATGGCCAATTGACAAGAATCGAGTGGCGTCGCTAAATCATACAAAGGGGACTACGTGCCGTTAGCATTTCATTCTTTGAGCCATGGCCCAATCGCCTTTGGTTTTTTCAACATCGAAACTGATCTTCTGCTCCTGGAGAACTACTTCTTTTTCGCCCCTTGCTTCTGCACCATGGTCAAGCACATATCTGGGAAGCAGAGCCATGAAGCGGATGATATTGGCCTGGCTGGCTACTTCATTGATCAACCAGAGGATACCGGCAACCTGACAGGTGCAATCCAGGGCACAGACCTCAGCGGTTTCATCGGCCATGTTTACCAAATGTTCCCGTTTCCGCGAAACCCTGAGGAGTTCAAGCAGAAAGCGCGTGGAGGTGCAAACAGGTCTGTTGTGGAAGAACTACTCAGCAGATGGGCGCGATCTACCCAAATCCCGGTACTGGTGGAAGAGGGGGCACAGAGGGTTAGGATAGCCGAGTTCATCTTTAGCAAGGAGGTCTTTCCGGAATTGGCGGCCTACGTATGGCACGGCGGTATGCCAGGGTGGCAGGACAATATGAGGCCAGACTATGTCATTGCGATGAAGGAGGCAATTATCTCAAGCACATCCGCTATTTTTAAGGATTGTGAATTTTAGGAACCTTCTAACTATTCCATTGCCAAAAAGGTGTTCGGATCGAGCCTTATTACCGCATCAGATATCCCCTTGCGGTCGTGGTCTTTTAGGAGTTCTAAGAAGACCCCTGATGGGCTTGAAGATAACTGGATAATAAGACTGAAGAGATCATCCAGGTTGTTACAGGGAAACGGAATCCCTCTCTCATTTGCCTCAGTAATGTGTCGGTGTGTGAGGGCTGAAAGCCATACCTCTACCTGAAATTCTTGAGCTATCCTCATCAATCCCTCAAAAAGCTCCCTCCTGGTCTCAGCGAAATCAAGGCCGTCAATAATGAGGGTATCTGGTGCAAAATCTATTTCCTTCACCAGATTGTTGAGGTTCCCCCGAAGCCTTGTAAGGTCAAAGCTCTCTTTTAGATAGGCCAGGATTATCCTATTCTTATCTATGACAGCGCGAACCTCGTGTTCATCCTCTATGTTTAGGACCTTGACAAGATCGGAGAAGATAACATTGTAATAAGAGGTAACCTTTTCTGGTATATCTTTGAGGGAAATATGGACGAGTTTTTCCTCACGAAACAGCTTATCAAATGCAATGTTGATGAGGCATGAGGTCTTACCGAGCCCTGCACGGGCCATGAAAACGCCCAGATTTCCCTTGCCCAGTTCCTGGTAGGTTGACCCTTCCAGGATCTTTAGCGGGCTGACCTTAAAGAAATCTTTCATGATGTCCCCCTCCTTGCTTTGTCCTTATATGTAAGCTTGAGCTCCTCCTCAATCGATTCAGGAACCTTTGCATATCTGGAAAATTCCATAGTGAACTCCGCTTTTCCTTGAGTCAGAGACCTCAGGGTGGTAGCGTATCCGAACATCTCTGCCAGAGGAACATCGGCCTCAATGGTAGTAAATACCCCGTCTTCTGCCGAGCTCATGATCAGGCCCCTGCGCTGATTGATGGAGGCCATAATGTTTCCCTGGAACTCAGACGGGCATTCTACCGATACCCTCATGATCGGCTCTAGGATCACAGGCTTGGCCTTTAAATAGGCCTGCTTAAAGGCACCAATCGCAGCCTGTGCAAATGCTCGCTCTGACGAATCAACTTGATGGTGCTGCCCATCATTCACCGCAATCCTCACCCTTATAACCGGAAATCCTATTAGGCGGCCCTTTTTGAGACAAGACTGGAAGCCCTTATCAACAGCAGAGATAAATTCAGTGGGGATGACGCCCCCTTTCACCTGATTGATAAATTCGTAGTTGATCCCACCTGATGGCTCCATGTACCCTGCCACTCTTCCATACTGGCCTGCCCCGCCGGTCTGCTTCTTATGGGTATAATTAAACTCTGCCCGTCGTGAGATAGCCTCCCTATAAGCAACCTGGGGGATCCCCGTGTCTACCTCTGCCCCGAATTCCCTTTTCATTCTTTCCACATATATCTCAAGATGCAATTCTCCCATCCCGGAGATAATGGTTTGGCCAGATTCCTGATCTACCTGTGCCCGAAAGGTAGGATCCTCCCTAGCAAATCGGTTAAGGGCTTTGGCCATTTTTGGGTTCGATTGGTTGTCCTTAGGTGATACGGTCAGAAAAATCACCGGTTCAGGGACAAATATCGAGGTCATGGTATAGTTTAGGCGGCCATCGGTAAAGGTATCTCCTGAAAAGCAATCAACCCCGAAAAGGGCCACAATGTCACCTGCACCGGCCTCGCGGATATCCTCCATTTCATCGGCATGCATTCTTACCAGCCTTCCCGCCCTGATCCTCTTTCGTGTCCTGGTATTCACCAGATCATGCCCCTTTTCAATAGAGCCCTGGTAAATCCTGAGATACGTGAGCTGCCCATAGGGTGTTACCTCCAACTTGAATGCAAGACTCACCAGGGGGTCATTCGAAGCTGAGGAGAGTGTCATCTCTTTTTCTTGCTGATCCATATCCAGTGCTGTATTCTCAATCTCTGCCGGCGACGGGAGGTAATCGGTGACTGCATCGAGCACTGATTGGACCCCAATATTCTTGTACGCCGATCCAACAAAGACCGGGGTAAGCTGTCTCAAAAGGGTCCCTCTCCTTACGGCCTCGTGGATCAGTGCCTCACTCACCCTGTCTTCGAAAACAGCCTCCATCAGCTCATCTGAAAACATGGCAGCAGCCTCCAGCAGTTCCTCTCTTCTGGCAACAGCCTCATCCATGAGGTAAGCTGGCACCTCTCCGATCTTAACCTCCTCACCGAATAGCCCCCCAAAGTAAAGAGCCTTCATGGAAACCAGATCTATCACGCCGGAAAAGGCCTTTTCCAATCCTATGGGTATCTGCATGAGTACGGGATTATGATTCAATCTCTGGCGAAGCTGGCCTACAACCCGGTATGGATTGGCACCCACTCGATCGCATTTATTAATAAAGGCAATCCTCGGTACCTTATACCTGTTCATCTGCCGGTCAACAGTAATAGACTGGGATTGCACTCCTCCTACCGCACACAGCACCATTATTGAGCCGTCGAGCACCCTGAGAGCGCGTTCCACTTCGATGGTGAAATCCACGTGCCCCGGCGTGTCTATAACATTGATCTTATGTCCCTTCCATTCACAATAGGTAGCAGCAGAGGAGATGGTAATGCCTCGCTCTTTTTCCAGGTCCATGGAATCCATCTTCGCCCCAACCCCGTCCTTTCCCTTTACCTCATGGACTGCCAATATCCTTTTCGTATAGTAGAGTATTCGCTCGGTCAGGGTAGTCTTCCCCGCATCAATGTGCGCACTGATTCCGATGTTTCTTAAGTATTGAATATCATCAACCATCAACAGCTCTTACTGCAAAAAATCCTTGTAATTATCACTGATACCGCGAGAGAGGCAGTCTGTTCAGAAAAAATCCCTTCTAAGCCTAATAAGTGGGTTTTGCAAGTGAAAACCAACTGAATTATGATAAAAAAGGATATGTCATGAAATATTATTCCGTGAGTCTACTGAAACCGTGAAGGTTAGCAATACGTTGACCGTCAGGCTGCCATCGTTTATAGTCTGAGTTGCCACGAACCAACAGTTAGTACTATCAAGGGCTGACTACAACTCCCTTGATGGATAAATGGAGAAAGGGGTATGGATGAGCTTGAGATAGAAAAAGGCTACGCCAATTTTCACAGGAAGCTCAACCGGATTCTCCGAAAAAAGGAGGTAAAAGCCTTCAAGGCATATGTGGCTGCCAACCCAATGCAAGCAGGCAGACTGTCCCATTGCCTGGGCCTCAGTGCCGAATTGGCAGAGGTAGAGATGTATAAGGCAATAGTGGGTCGCTCTGCGCTCCGGGATCTTCACCCCGAGGCTGTGGACTGGCTTAAGAAAAGAGGTATTGATTTTCCCGCCACACAATCGAGGAAGAGAGGAAGAGGAGGGAGAAGCACTTTCAGGAGGAAAAAAGGAGGGTAGCTTTGATCAACTCCCTGGTCCGCTTGTTTCCGTAAGTTCATGAACAAAGAATTCCTCAATGATCCCTTCAGCTTTTAGCTTTTTCCCAAGCCGTAACGCCTCAGCCCTGTCTTGGTGCTTCCCGATGTAGACCCTGTACCATTTACCTTTTCCGGGGATAGCAACTTTTTTCCACCAAACATTATCTAGTCCTGTCTTGATTAACAGCCCGACCCTTTTCCGTGCATTTGCAGGATTTTGAAACGATCCGATGTGAAGACTATAGTAGGTTCTTTTCAGGCTTGCAGTGGTGTCCTTAGGGATAGCTTCTTCAAACGAATCACCTGCAGTTTTGGTTTCCAGGCTCAAGGGGGCGGGACCAACAGGTTCGCCAACAATGCCAGGGCTTCCTGGTGGCTTCGCTTCACTAGCTACCTCGAGGGAAGAGGGAACTGAACGGGTTTCTTGAAGCGGTTCAATCTTTACGGAGGCTCGATTAACAATGTGTTCACCTTCTGAAATACGCTCACTGGCCCTGTCTTCTTTCATGGGTTCCGAATGATACCCGAGCTTTGTTGCGCGATAGAGCAATTTCTTTAAATCTGGAGACGTCATCCACAGGCTGAAAAAAAGGACCACGCAAAAGAATATAAGAAAAATGGATCTCAGTGAAATTCGTCCTAACTTCATTGGAAAACTCACCGGATATAACGTCTTTTCACTGCGCTGGTAGTACCAGATGTGACAAAAAACTTGATGTCTATAAAGGAATCTTAGTTGAAGAAACCTTGTACGTCAAAGGAAAAAGCATTCCAAGCATGGGGGCAAGTGATTTTATATTCCTTAGGTCGGGCGCCTTTTAAGGCGACGCTTTTTCCTCTGCTGGTTTCGCCATTTTTGGAAGACCTCTTCGTACTCTACCTCTTGTAAGTGATGCAAATATACCTCCAAAGCAGAGCAGGGAAAAGATAATAAATGCTGCCTTCATGCTCTTTAGAAACATCGGATAGTATTCTATGGTGATTTGAACCCTCCCAATAAATATAGCAAATATCACGGTAGCAATTCCCATGCTGATCATCATCCCCAGCAAGCGCATCGTTCCCACTGAGCCAGATGCTACGCCGTAAAACCTCTTTTCAACGGAACCCATAATGGCGTTGGTGTTGGGAGACGCGAAAAGGGCAAAGCCAAAACCGAGCAAAATTAACCTGGCTATAACGAACTCTAAGGTTGAGTTTTCATCCAAAAAAATGAATAGAACCAATCCAAGGGTTGTCAGGCTCATCCCTATTGACGCAACGATCCGTGGTTCAACCCTATCTGAGAGCCTACCAGCAAAGGGTGAGAAAACAGCCTGCACAATGGGTTGTGAAATCAAAACGAGGCCTGCACTTTGAGGGCTCAGCCCTTTTACATACTGCAGGTAAAGACTCAAAAGGAACGCCACCGCAAATGTTGCACTATAATTAACGAGTGCTGCCAGATTAGAGAGGGCAAATACTCTATTTGTTTTGAAGAGATCTAGGTGGAAAACAGGGTTCTCTACCTTGGTTTCCCATGCAATAAATACCGCGATACTGAGAAACCCACAGACAATGAGCCACAGACTCCTCATCCCTGGCAGCAGAGAAATGCCGTACATGATTGCCACTATTGCCAGGCTATATATTATGGAACCTAGAAGATCAAACTTCTCACCCCTTGCCTCAGCCCATTCTCCCTTCAATTTCCAGACCACAAGCGCAATACTTATCAATCCCAGTGGCACGGTTACCAGAAAAATGCTCCTCCAGGTAAAATGTTGCGTTAGCAATCCTCCCAAAAATGGGCCAAATGAAAGCCCTATATAAACTGCGGCCACATTTATGCCCAGAACCTTCCCCCTTTCCTGAGGAGGGAAAACAGAGGTGAGGATTGCTATTCCTGTGGCAAAGACCATTGAACTCCCAACGCCTTGAAAAATTCGAAACAGAATCAGCATGGGAGCAGATACTGAAATGGCCGAAAGGAAAGACGAAATGGTGAAAATCACCATACCGTAGGTGAAAATCTTCTTCCTTCCATGTATATCTGCCAGCCTTCCAAAGGGAACAAGAGATATTGCCGCAGCTAAGAGATAAGAGGTAGCAATCCAGGTCAACAAAATTGCGTCAATTCCAAACTCCTTCTCAATTGACGGAAGCGCAATGTTTACGGCCGAACCCATAAAGGGTGTAACGAAAGCGCTTAATGTGGCAACCACTAATGCGGACCGTTTGCCTTGCGCACTATCCATCAATGATTTCTCTTTCATGACGTGATTGTTGTGTTAATCGAAAGTTCTTCCAAAGGGCACTTTTAGGGGTTAAAGAGTCACATCTTCACGGCCTGTCACCCAAACGGAAATCCCTTTGAGCGCTCATTAAAACGTTTTTTGCCAAGAAATCATATTAGCCTTCATGACTGTCCTGTCAAGGTTTAACGGCCTGTCACCCAAACGGAAATCCCTTTGAGCGGTCATTAAAACGTTTTTTGCCAAGAAATCTTGGCGAAGCGGAAGATAAGCGATGTCAACTGTTTGAGCCCTAATGGCGAGTTTTGACATCGCCTGGAGCAAGCCTTAGAT
>DAOVRY010000136.1 GCA_030633645.1 Pseudomonadota bacterium
GCTCGAAACGGTTAACGGTTAACGTCATACGAAACCAGCAGCGCAACCGTATAACCCTAGACGAAACCAACATCGCTTCGTCTCAATTAATGCAATATGATTTTTTTCCGCTCGTCGGTTTGAGGCGAAGCTTCGCTAGTATCTCCTAGGTCAGAACTAGGTTTATTGACTCTCATTTACCATCGCTCCCCGTGTGGCTCCATCCCTATGAGGCAGCCGAATGGTAAATGTTGACCCTCTTCCGAGTTGTGATTCGACAGTGATGGTTCCATCATGTTCCTGAACTATCTTCTGGGCAATCAGGAGACCAAGACCAGTACCTCTTCCCTCTTTGGTACTAAAAAAAGTGGTAAATAGCTTTTTTTTGACGTCTTCGTCCATGCCACAACCGTTATCAGAGACCTCAAATCTGACCGCGCCATCATTTTCAAGAATTGTCCTCACCTGCACCACCCATTTTTTCTCTTCGTCAGGGTCAAAAAGGTAGGCATCAATGGCGTTGGAAACCAGGTTAAGCAAACAGCGACGAATATCTTTAGGATCCAAAAGTACCTCTTGCACGGACGGATCAAAATCTCTAATGATCTCTACGCCATATTCTTTTGCCTTTGCTTCCAAGTGTTCACAGACATCATTGGCAATCTCATTGGGAAAACAGTTTTCATATTCTGGCTCCAAGTCTCTGGAATACTCTAGCAAATCAAGAACCAGATCAGAAATCCTGCCCATGTTTCTTTCCAGCATATCCCAACCAGTTTTCAGAGAATCTGATTCATTTTCTCTAGACGCCGTGTTTACTAAATAAAACCCACCTTTTAGACCAAACAATATATTTTTCATGTAATGGCCAAGGCTCGCTACGGTTTGTCCAATAGCCGCTAACCTTTCGGAATTGATGAGTTCCTGCTCCAGCCGCTTTATCTGCCTTACTCGTTCCTCCACCTCCATCTTGACAGCAGCCCAGTACCTGACCCTGATTGAAAGTTCTCTGTAATCAAAGGGCTTCGGTATATAATCATCTGCCCCAACATCCAATCCCTTCACCTTATCGGGTACCTTCCTCTTCACCGTGAGCATAATGATGGGGATAAGTTTGGTATCTTCGGAACCCTTCAGCCTTCTGCATACCTCATAGCCGTCTATTTTGGGCATCTTAATATCAAGTATTACTACGTCAGGCCGATATTCTTCCACCTGTCGCAGGGCCTGCTCCCCGTCGTAGGCCTCTGAGGTATGGTAGCCTTCAGCACGCAACCTCTTGGTCAGCAATTCCACGGAATCAAGATCATCATCCACTATTAATATCTTGGCCTTGCTAGTCATATCAGTTGCCATAAATGGATTATGGACGAGGCTTCAGGAAATGCTGGATCTGTTTGGGTAATTCTCGGACATCAATGGGCTTGGGGATGTAGCCATCACAACCGGCGGCTAAGGCCTCTTCCATACTGCCTTTCATTGCATGGGCCGTCAGAGCTATTATTGGGATATTCCTAAGGCTTGTATCGCCCTTTAATCTCCTGGTTGCCTCATAACCATCAATCTTGGGGAGGAAAATATCCAGAAGAATCAGATCCGGGTGTTCCGTCCTTGCTTTTTCTATAGCCTCCTCCCCATCAACTGCTTCAACTGCCTCATAGCCATTGAACTTCAGGGCCTTAACCACCATTTCCCGATTATCCTGATTATCCTCTACTACCAAAATTTTAGCTAACGAACCTTTCTTGATTCCTATGTTGTCCATAGCTGCTCCCGCTTCAGCACAGGCCAAATTTATCGAGGGTATTCCTAACCACCTCTAGGATGCCTTCCACGCCGAGAAGCCCTTTCTTCAAGACCTTCTCCACCCTTCCATCTAAGACTTCCATCTCTTTCCTGGTCAACTCCTTACCAGTAACGACTATGATTGGGATTTCCTTAGTATCGTCCCCTGTTTTAAGATACTCAATTACATCAAAACCGCTAACGTTGGGCATCATCAAATCCAAGATAATGAGATCGGGTTTAGAGTGTTTTGTTGACTCAATAGCCTCTTCACCATCATAGGCCTTTGTAATCTGATAACCCTCTTCCCCTAATATCTTACTGATTAACTCCACATGATCGGGTTCATCATCCACCACCAGCACTTTAATCTGAACTGCCTTTTCCGCCACCCTAGCGTCTTCCGCTTCATAATCCTGCTGCAAAGAGCTCACTTCTGGTTTGACAGCCTCCCCCGTCACCGGCAAGGTAAAGCAAAACCTGCTGCCCTCCCCGTATTTGCTCTCTACCCAGATACTTCCATTCTGCATTTCAACCAGTCCCTTGCAGATATTGAGCCCTAAGCCGACTCCCTTGTATCCGCTGGTAGCTGAGGCATCAAGCGCTTTAAACTTGCCGAAGAGTTTATCAAGATCCTCGTCCCTGATTCCCATGCCTGTATCGGAGATGCAGACCTCCACGAATTTAGCCGTCTCGTTCCCTTTAGTTCCTGCCTCAGAGGGCCTAGCACTTATAGTTATACGCCCTTCTGAGGTAAATTTAATGGCATTATCCAATAAATTGGTTATCACCTGCCTGATCCTATCTGGATCTGCGTATCCCAATGGTAAGCTTTCATCAAAATCCATATCTATTATCAACCCTTTGTTGTTTATCAATGGTTCAAGGGCAGATACCGTGTCCTGAATGACCTGCTGTAAATTGACTCCCTGCAGATCTAACTCCACCCTTCCAGATTCGATCCGAGACATATCTAAGACATCATTGATTAAGTTAAGCAGATTTCTGGCATTATTGTGCACCTTTGTTAGGCTCTTCTCTTGCTCCTCAGTAATATCCCCATCCACCCTATCTAAGAGCAGATCAGTATAGCCAATCACAGAATTGAGCGGGGTCCTGAGTTCATGAGACATATTTGCCAAAAAGGTGGACTTGATCTCATCAAACTTCTTGAGTTCAATGTTTGCCCGCTCGAGTTCCGCCGTCTTCTGCTCCAACTCATCGTGGGCTGTCTGCAACGCCTCCTTCGCCTCTCTGCGTTCGGTAGTATCCCAGAGCGTTTCAATTGAGCCCACCCTCTTCCCATCGGCATCTTTGATCGGCGCAGCCGTAAAGAAGAGCCATTTGCCCTTCTCATCTATATGTGGAAAGAATTCCTCTGCCTCATACGCGCCTTCGATGAGGGATGACTTCCTCCAACTATGGCCATAGTACTTCTCTATCTCCTCTTCCTCCATTTCGTCTACTATGACATCAGCCATTATGGGCCTTTTTTCAGGCCTGAAAGGGCACCACTGCTTATTCGTTCCCACTATCTCCTCGGCCTTGTAGCCGGTAAGCTTTTCGATAGCCCTGTTCCAATGGGTGACGATATGGTCCTTGTTTATCACAAAGGTGGGTATGGTATTCCCCTCTATTATCTGCGACAGAGCCCTCTCCCTCATAACGATCTCCCTCTCTACGGTCTGCAGATGTCTGGTCCTTTCCTCCACGATCTTGGCAAGCTGCTGGGAGAATAGGTCAAACTGCTTCTCGATCTCCTCTGGCTCGCGTCTATATCCTCTCAGCTCCCTCTTAATCCTTTCCCTTTCCTCTTCGATCTGGAGGAAATCCCAAACCGACATGGCCTCGAAGTGATCTATAAGCCTTATGTTTGCCGGTTTTGTCGACTTGATTTGGTTCAAGACCCCATCATCTCCCGTCAGCTCGATGATCAGATCCAGCCCTTCGATATTATAGAGGTCCTTGTAGTCCAGGGTAGTAAATATCCCTTTCCCTCTGGCATATACCAGGCCTTCGGCCTGCTCATTTACATCCGCTACGCCCAAGATGTTCATCTTCTGGAGGAAACTCTTCCCAAGGACGATTTTGAGGATAGCCTTACAGACCCTGCCTCCTCCGACGACAGCGATGTTGGAATTGTGTAAAATATCTCTCATCTTATCCCCTCTTATTATCAATACTATAGGATTTTATCTCCCTTTAGCATCATGTTTATCGTTCAAACTTGACAAACTCGTAAAAAGTGTTTTGTGAACGAGATTGAGCATTTTGGGAAAAAAGCGCTTGAGATGTTCAGCGTTAAGAAATGCTAACTGTTTGAGGGCATTATACCGAGTTTTAGCATTTTAGCTGAACATTTTAAGTGCGCCCAAAATGCTCACGGATAGAGCAAAATCGACTTTTTACGAATTCATCAAAATTTGATATCAAAAAACGTTTTAATGACCACTCAAGGGATTTCCGTTTGAGCAACAGCCTGAGAAAAGGCGAGCAAGGTTCCTCTCTTGAAATCCTTTTTCCATTGACACTGAGACGTCTTTCTCCTACACTCGCCCTTACCAAAAGCCCGGTCTAGCTCAAGTTGCCGAATTCGTTTTAGCCGATCGGAAAATGAATATGCCAC
>DAOVRY010000292.1 GCA_030633645.1 Pseudomonadota bacterium
AAGATAGCCACGGGCCAAAAGATCTAAGACCGTCTGGAAAACACAGACATGGCTCTCCATTCCTGTAACGATAACCTGGGTCAAACCCAAACTCGAAAGTCCCTCCATGAATACTTCGTCCCGCACAGCACTGAACATGATCTTCTCAAATGGCACCAAAGTCTCCAGGGCTTGCCGGATGAGGGGTATGGACCTTTTGAGTCCTTTGGGATATTGCTCTGTGTAAAGAATCGGGAATTCAAGTATCTTGGCTGTATGAATGAGGATACCGATGTTCCGGATCACTACCTCGGAAACCTCTGGTCTCATTGCCTTGACAAGGGAATCTTGTACATCGATAACAACCAGTGCGAGTCTTTTCTTATCCAGATAATAGCTATCGAGATTCATCCTTAACTAAGTCCTCTTTGAATCCTCACCAAAGGCAGGCCATGTTTAGCACAAAATATTTCATAATGAAAGCGGCTTTAAATCTCTTTCACCTACAGTTCTCTCATCCAACAAACACCCAGATACGCCCCATTCGAGTTTACTGACATCGGTGTTATTAGCGATACAAGAGGGAGTATTGCAACCATACTCAGCTAGCTGGAAAAATAGGGAGTAAAGATTACTCTGGTTCGGTATTATAGTCTAAATCTGGCTAGAGTAGTCGACAGAATTCTTCCATCAGTTACCGCAGGAGATTTCCTATTCAAGGTATAGTCTGATTCCTCAACATCGAAGAGTCATCAAGACATTGGCGCGACCAAATGCGTACATCAGTTCGAATCACTAGATGATTGCATGTTGATTTATCTTCTTAGAGAGAAGTGTTTATTGGCTTATTGGAAAAGAATTTGAATAGCAATTAAAGGCAGGTCAAAAGCTTACTTGAGCTCTTGTCGTCTCCATTATCTCATTCTAGGCCTTGATCACTTCTTTTCTGCGTGACCAAATCAATTAACCGGCCCGTCCTCGACTATTTCCTACCTCCCCACCGTTCAAAAAGGTCGTGCTCAATTTCAAGATAATCAAAGACCTTGCCGATGGTCTGGTGGATAATGTCTTCAATCGTCTTGGGGTGGTGGTAAAAGGAGGGTATTGGCGGTAGTATATGGGCCCCCATATCAGCAGCCGTACTCATAAGGTTGAGGTGTCCTTTGTGAAGAGGGGTCTCCCGAACCAGCAAGACCAATTTTCTTTTCTCTTTTAAAATAACATCTGCTGTCCTTACAATAAGATTTTCAGAATAGGAATTGGCAATACCTGATAAGGTCTTTATGGTGCAAGGGGCAACAATCATGCCGTTGGTCAAGAAGGATCCGCTTGCAGGGGGTGCTGCCAGATCCTCGTTGTTATAGACCTTATCTGCCATGGATTCTACCTCAGCTATTGAATAATCTGTCTCAAAGGAAATGTTTTTCTTACCTGACTCCGAAATAATCAGATGTGTCTCGAGGTTTTTTTTGCTGAGCTCCCTTAACATTTCGATCCCATAGATAACACCACTTGCTCCAGTAATGCCAACAACGATCCGTTTTTTCATTTGTTGCCCCTCCATGTGCAAATCCCCATACACGTCCCAGTATCAAACTATTTCCCTTCACTTGCAGCAATCTTCTCAATGATCATGTTCACCAACTGCTGGCTATTTGCCATAATGGTTTTGATTCCCGCTTCATCGAGGTCATCCCAGTGTATCCCCACGGTTAGCGTAACATGCCTATTGAGTGCGGCTGATAGCTTTTCAGCCGCCTGTTTGGCTACGATATCGTCCTTGTGGCCCAGATAGCAAAAAACAGAGGCTGTGGCACTCACCACGCTTTCATCTTTTAAACTTGGGCGTGGCTGAGCTACTGCCACGGCACCGATATGGGGTTTTTGGCCTCCCCAGATGGCCACCAAGAGATCCTTGCCAATCTGTTTAACAAAGGCCTCGAGATTATATGCCTCTGTATCTGTCTTGATGGTACATTCCACGAATCAGTCCTTTCTAGGAAATACCCCCAAATTATCCGCTACCTCTTAACATACTGATCATAATATCAGCTGCCTCCTGGGAAAACTCCTTGTCGTTAATATGATAGTCAACTTTAACTACACCGACATCTGATTTGAGGGATTTCTCTAATGACTCTAAGAAGGCCTGGCTGGATTCCGGATCAAATAACACATCCCCTTCCCTGTCCGCCTCAGACCATCCTTTCAAAGGAATCAGGATCTTGATCGGATTACGGCTCTGGTTGAGTTTATTGGCTAAGGTCCGGGCCACCGATCTTGATTCATCAGCAGTAGCCTAATGGCCGATCTAAAATCGTAAAAAAATATCTTTCGATCTTTAAACTCCCCAGGGATACTTTTATCATCAAATTCCAACACAGCAGAGTCAAGTCCGCCTGGAATCACTAATCTTGGTGTATTAACGCCTTCAGGTGTGCGCAGGCGCTGAGGGCCAATTGCTCCACAATAGCCGTCGAACATAGCATCAACCAGTTCATGGGTAGCAAGATCCAAAACGCCGTCCAAAAAGGACTCCCCTATCATCTCTTCCATGGCCATTCCACCAGTACCATTGGCATGAAATGGAATGACCTCAAAATGATTCTCTTCCAAGATAGCCTTGATGCTTTCAGCTGCCTGGGTAACAAAACCAAACAGGGACAAGGCCACCCGAGGAAATGTTTTACCTCCACTGTACGAGGTTGACATCATTCCGCAAACGGCCC
>DAOVRY010000159.1 GCA_030633645.1 Pseudomonadota bacterium
ATGGGCCATGGCTGAATCAGACAAGGAACGCCTGGGCACTGTACTCGATACTATTGTCGAGGTCATCAAGATTGTCTCAGTGCTCATCTGGCCGTTTATGCCTCAGACCGCAGAGAAGATCCAGCACCAGTTGGGGTTAGAAGCAGTTGGAAAGGACTTAAACTTGGAGAGCCTACAGAGGTGGGGAGCAACGAAACGGGTCAGTCCTGTCACCAAAGCCCCCCCGCTTTTCCCCAGGGTAGCGGTTGAGAAAAAGGAAGGGGTTGCACCACCGCCAGACCTGATAGATCTTGAAGAATTTCAGAGATTAGACCTCAGGGTTGGGATCATAAAACAGGCAGAACCCATCTCCGGATCAGACAAATTGCTCAAACTGACTGTTGACGTGGGAGAAGAGAGAACGATCGTGGCCGGGCTCGCTCGTCACTACCAGGTAGATGATCTCAGAAATAAACAGGTCATTGTGGTTGTCAACGTTAAGCCGGTCAAGCTCCGTGGGGTCGAATCCCAGGGGATGATTCTCGCTGCAGAAGATGAGAGCGGCGTTCATCTCACCACCACCAATACTGAAGGCACGCCAGGTACCATCATTAAATAGGGCCCGTTATTGCCCTCTTAGTATTTTCCAAAACCCTTCCGCTTTGCGGGATGGTATCGTTAAGCTTTGTTGGTGAAAGGCTTGTGTTAATATCCTCTCGCCCGCTCTCTCCGATCGCTCGAGCACACAGAGATCAAAGACCCTTTTAGGGTCCTTATTCAAGCCACTGCCTCAAGGGGTGGTCATTGACTTTTTCAGAGTGTCGCAAGCCTGCGCGTTACCCAGACTGCAGCTCTTCTCCAGACTAGACAGCAATTCCTCCTGTTGCCCGGTGCTTTGATAGACCAGTGCCATACCAAGGTAGGCATCGGAAAAGTCCTGGTCTATATCCAAGGCCTTATGGTACGCTGAAAGTGCCTTTTGATAGTCTTTTTTCATGAAATTGGCAAGCCCCATGCTGTAGTGAGCCCATACAAAGTCAGGTTTTCGTTGTAGGGCACGCTCGTAATCCGAAATAGCCGCGTCATACTGGCCCGTGTTATGGTAACAGAGCCCCCTGTTATAATAAGCACTGGAGAAGTCGTGGTACACATCTACTGAATTCTCAAAAAAATCTATGACCACCATGTAGTCAACTATTGCCTCATCATACCGTTTCTGGTCATATAATAGATTTGCGCGGTTGTAAAAGGCATCGGTATACCCTAAATCCTTAGTGTCAGTTATACGTATAGCCTTTCCATAGGCATCCAGGGCCTTTTGGTCCATGCCTTTTGCGGCATAGATTACGCCTAAGTTATTGTAAATATCGGCATGATAGGGCTTCTCCTCGCCACTTAAGGATAGGGCAATGTTGTAATAGTTCTCAGCATTGGAATAGTCCCCTTGCTGGTAATAAACAAGGGCAATGTTGTTGTGGGCCTTTTCATCGTTGGGGTTAATGGTAATAGCCTGCTTGAAGTCCTTGAGAGCCTGAGCATATTCCTTCTTTTCGTATAGAGCCAGACCCCTGTTGTTGTATGCCTCAGCGTAGTCGGGATCTAAACCAATGGCCTCTGATAGGGCGGCTATAGCCTTATCGAATTTAGCTTCCTTCAGGTATCCGCTCCCAGTATCAAAGAGGGTGCTGGCATC
The DNA here is from genome assembly GCA_030633645.1 of Pseudomonadota bacterium. GTDB lineage: Bacteria > Desulfobacterota > DSM-4660 > Desulfatiglandales > B25-G16 > JADFWK01. Next base: position 1,673 of record DAOVRY010000159.1, read on the forward strand.
TTGCGCACTTCCTATGCCTGACCCCAGAAGGGCAAGGGACACCAGGATTACCATGATGATGGTCCGTCTTTCAACATAGATTCTTTTCATAGCTCAATCCCCTAAACTTTCCGTAGCACCAAGAAAAAATCGGTTTTTTGAGAGCTTTGTGCAAAGGATAATTGGGGTCGTAGAACGGTTGCGGTTGCGCAGCTCGAAACGGTTAACGGTTAACGTCATACGAAACCAGCAGCGCAACCGTATAACTTCAGACGAAAGCAATCCCGAACTTTCGGGGCTTCGCCTCAAACAATGGAATATGATTTTTCTCCACTCGTCGGAGCTTCGCTAGGTTCCAGGGATTCAAATATCTTCAGTTGGGTAGTTTACAGGATCAAGGAATGATTTTGCCTCACCCACGGTATACAGAGACCCGGTAATCAATATGAGATCCTTTTTGTCAGCAAGATTCCTCGCTCTATCAATAGCTGCCGGTATGGTGACATAGACTTCCCCGGTCTTTCCAAATCTTTTGCCCTGCTCCATCAGCATGTGGGGGTCGGCTGCGCGGTGATACATCGCTCTGGTATAAACTACTCTGTTGGCCAAAGGCAGGATCTCCTTCAGGATATTTGCGATATCCTTGTCTCCCAAAATACCCAAAACCACTATGAGTTTTCTGAAATCAAAATCACTCTTGATCGCGTATGCGAGGGATCTCATAGCGGGCGGATTATGGGCACCATCGAGTATAATTGTCGGCTCAGAAGAAACCGTTTCAAGTCTGCCAGGCCACAGAGGATCAGCAATGCCCGATCTCACAGCCGTATCCGGAATGGTGAGACCCTTTGTCTCAAGTATCTCCAAGGTCAACAAGGCGAGGGCCGCATTTCGAAACTGGAATCTGCCATTAAGACCGAGCCGGAGGTTTCTATGTCTTTTTCTGAGGCCGTAATAACCCAGAAGGCCTGATGGTAATCTTCGATACCGGACATGATGCCCTACCCTCCAGAAAGGTGCGCCGCTCTCTTTGCACCTGGACTCAAAGAGCTTGACTATGGAGGGTTGGCTCACACCGGTCACCACGTCAACCCTTTTTTTTATGATGCCCCCCTTCTCTTTTGCAATATCTACGATATGGTTGCCCAAGAACTCCTGATGATCCAAACCGATATTGGTGATAACAGAAACCATCGGGGTGATTACATTAGTGGCATCTAAACGTCCACCCATTCCCACCTCAACAATACCGATATCAACACCGCTGCGGGAAAAATAGATAAGCGCCATCGCAGTGGTCAGCTCAAAAAAGGTTGGTAGCTCCTTGTCTTCTACGGCCCCTTTTAGTTCCTTGGTGAGTGAGACTGCTTCGTTTTTTTCCATACGTTCTCTGTTGATCCGAAACCGTTCAGTAAAGCTGACTAAATGGGGCGAGGTGTAGAGGCCAACCTTCAGCCCTGACTTTATCAGTACAGACTCCAGCAGCGCTCCCACAGACCCTTTCCCATTGGTGCCAGCAATATGGATGTATCTCTGACCGAGGTGAGGATTACCAAAGGCCTTTAACAAATTAGACGTTTTTGAGAGGCCAAATTTAATCCCCAATTTCTGGAGGCTATACAACCATGAAATCGCTTCCCTGTAGGAAAAAACCTGCATTTTTTTGTGTTTGGCTTGACCTACCACATTCTTCACCGAGAATGGGTCATGTTTCTTTGTCTGCCTGGCTCCAAAAAGTATACCCGAATACATAGGAGACTATGTACGTAACCGTAGGAACTTGGATGATACTAAAATCTACGTAATGGCACAATCTATATTTCCTTGTTAATCACCGTAGCATAAGACCCAGGGTCACGTCATAGTGAAACCTAACCTATTAATTTCTAAGCTTCTTGCAGGCTATGGTTATCTCTTTGTCAGCAAAAGAATAGGTGTGGATCCGAGAAGAAAACTTTTAGGAGTGGAACAGGATGGTGAAACGGATAGAAACCAGGGGGGTTAGGCTACAAGCAGTTGAGCGTCAAAAAACATCGGTATGTTGCGCGAAAACCGCCTGTTTTTACCGGGCTCTTTCTATTGCTCCCTCTACCAGAGCTCTGATTTCATCCAGCCTTTCTTTGGATTGTGCCTCGAACCTGAGCACCAGTGCCGGCTGAGTATTGGAGGCCCTCACCAATCCCCAGCCATCATCAAAAACAACTCTCGCGCCGTCTACATCAATCACATTGTATTCCTTGCTAAAATCCTCTTTGAGCCGATCAACCAGGGCAAATTTTTTTGCATCGGGGCACTCGACCCTGATCTCAGGTGTAGTATATGATTTTGGGACATCCTCTAAGAGCTGGCTAACTGATTTTCCCGTCTTGGATACTATCTCGAGCAGCCTGCATGAGGCATAGAGA
>DAOVRY010000160.1 GCA_030633645.1 Pseudomonadota bacterium
GCAAAGGAAAAGGTGGAGGAGAACCGGGAGATCTTTACGTACAAATTAGGATTAGGAGCCCCATATTCCAGAAAATAAGAGACGTTATCAAGCAGGTTGGGCCCACAGATATTAAAAGACGGATCTGATTTTGTGCATTGGGTTACCATGCAGCTGAATGAGTAACAGAGGGGTCTCTCGCCTGCTTCCTTTGGTCGCTCGAGTCCGCAAAGGTCTCAGAGGTGAATCTGTTCCTTGGAAGGTTCCGTCTTTCAAGGAGCAGGTATTGCGGTGCTATCCATTATTGCTTTCTTGATGAATTGAACCCCCTCCAGTAACTCATTCCGCTCTACTTTGGGGTGTATCTCCAGGATCTTAATGAGGGCTTGTTTGAGGAAAGGGGTGATTTCTCCATAGTCTATTTCTCCCTGGCCTGGCGAAAAATGATCATCCAGCCCTTTTGCATCGTGAAAATGGATTCCGATCATTTTTCCCGAATAGGCATCAAGAAGGTCCTTTTGCCGGGATATTCCCAAATGTTCCTGCACAGCGGCATGCCCCACATCGTGCCAGTAACGCACCCTCCCTCCCTCAAATTCCCTGAGAATTATTCCAATTTCCTCATAATTGGGAATCTCGTGAAAGTGGTATCTGTTTTCGATACCAAGGAATATCCCCTTGTGCTCTGCCTCCTGATTCAGTTTCTCCAAACTGAACAGAACGGCATCCAGGTTTTTCTGGTGTTTGCTCTCCCTGATCTGTGTTTGCTCCTTTAAGAATGCCTGTCCTTCACTCTGGTCTATTTTTCCACTCCCGTGCAACTCTCTAAAACGTTCCACCGGATTCGACATATCTACGTGGCCCAGGTGTAGGATCACCGCCTTGGCCTCCAGATCACTGGCATGCTCAATGGTTCTGATGGTATATGTCACAGCTATTGAGCGCTCGTCTTTGTCAGGAGAAGATAGCAGAAATAAATCTCCGCTTGCTTGCTTATTGGCACGGTCTTCCGGCTTGGGAAAGAAATTGTGGATACTCAAAACCCTGAGCTCCTTGTTCAGGTGGGGCTTCATCTGCTGGTAGAGAGGAGTGCTGATCCTGTATTCCAGTTCCACCCCTTTGAGTCCCAACTCAAGGATATCACTGACTATCTCATCGCCTCGAAATGATCTGGTATCCCACCAGCACGTTGAAATACCGAGCATATAATACCTCTACAGGCTGTTGCCCAAACGGAAATCCCTTTTAAGCGATCATTAAAGCGTTTTTTGCTAACAAATCTTGGCGAAGCGGAAGATAAGCGATGTCAACTGTTTGAGCCCTAAAGGCGAGTTTTGACATCGCCTGGAGTCCCGCCTATCTTTAGGCGGGATCGGAAAACGTTTTAGATCCAGCGAAAAGGGATTTCGGCAACAGCATGTCTAAAGTAAACATTACATTACTGTGGTTATGTTGCACAAAATGAGTGGTGGGCCTTTACCCCCTTAACCATTCCTGATGAGCCATTGTTCCTTCGGATTAGAGAACTCCATGGTATGGTATTTATCGTATCGTGTTTTAAGGCGACTTTCGATTGTCCAGGTCTGGCCTTGATTCTTTGATGAGTCGATGATTGTGGCAAAAGTAGAGATTTGTCCTCGTGCTCACTCGAAACCCGGTGTGCTAGAGTTTCCCTTTCTCTGCCATTTCCACACACCTATTCATCACGAACCTTAAAAAGATATCGCAGGTGTTTTTCCAGCCTTTTTGTTGAACATATCGAGTAAGGTCTTCTGGGTTGCTGAAATCACAGTGGCATAGTGTCTTGCAATCTGTGCTGCCGAATTCTTTTAGAAAGTCCCCATAGAGCTCACCTACGGCATGGATGGCCTTGTCTCTTTCACCTTCATGCTCCTCGGGAATATCCTTTCTACCCTGACCACACCGAAGTCCAATCGCGATGCTACTGCCAATCAGAAGGCCGCATGTGGTTTGTCCAGATAAAATGGCCCCCATATATCCCCCCGTAGCCCAGGAATACCCTTTGAGAGGCAGGTCCCACAGGGCTTGCAAGCCTTGCAAGCTGGCTTCAGCTCATGTGTAAAGATGCATCCTTTTATATGCTCCGGTCAAAACCTCTTCGAAAAAATCCCCATCTTTCATCATGACCCCCTCACATCTGGCCTCAGATCCTCAGCACTCTAAGGCTAATCTCATAATTGTTCAACTAAAATGCCAGAGATAAAAAGGTGTAAGAATGTGAGCTACTGCTCATTGACTGGCCAGATGGCCTGATTGAACATCTCGGATGAAATGGTTCCTTCGGCGATCTTTGTGACTGGTCCGGTCATTGAAATCGAGAAGTCGTCTGAGATAGTGATCTCAATCTTACCTCCCGGCATGTGGACACTTATGTGAGAGTCGCAGAACCTGAGCCGGTGGGCAACGGCCGCTGCTGCGCTACTGCTGCTGCCCGAAGCCAGGGTATACCCAGCGCCACGCTCCCAGATCTCGATCTGGATGTTTGCGCGATCCAGGATCTTCATAAACTGGACGTTCGTTCGATTGGGAAAGCGAGTATCCTTTTCGATCAGCGGACCCCATTTCCGAGCCTCTTCTGCAGAGATCTCATCTCGCAGTATGACACAGTGTGGATTCCCGATCGTAGCTGCACAGAATTCTAATTTCTGGCCATCAACAATAATTGTTTCGTTTATGACTTCCCGCGGTGGTCCCTCAACAGGTATCTGGGCACTGTCGAAGCTGACCCTGCCCATATCGACGGTAACACTTTTACCCCCTCCGTGGACCTGAGATTGTACCGTTCCGCCGGGTGTCCATATGGAGAATGGTTCTTTTCCAACGAGTCCCTTGTCCCAGAGATACCTGGAGAAAATGCGCAGCCCGTTTCCGCTTTTCTCTGCCTCGCTGCCGTCGGGGTTGAAAATGCGCATGGCAAAATCACATTCTGCACTTTCCAGGGGGCCAAGCAGGATACCGTCTGACCCGACACCGTAATTACGATGGCAAATTAATCGAATTTGAGTCGGGGTTAATTGGCCCCCAACATCGGTAGGATCTAATACGATATAGTCATTCCCGAGTGCATGATACTTGAAGAACCGCATAGTGTGCTCTTCCTTTCTAAGGGCACGAGATAACCTGCCCAAACTGTATTTCCCGCATAACCCTGACCGTGGCAACGGTGATTACCTGGTCAGCTTCGGACGAAGGGCAGGGCCACAACGGGCCCTAGTGCTTTATTACATACTAAATCACATAAATCCAGGAAAGGATTCCATGGGCTATCGCCCATAACAGAGATTTGTTTAAGGACCACGCTATCACAATTGCTAATGCAGAGCCAAAACTGATCTCTGCTCTTCCAGGTTTTCGCGAACAAGATATACCAATGCCTCATTTCCATCACACACAATATACGCTTGGGTTCCGGAATGGAGCGTTTCTGTTGCTTTCTGGGTGCCCAGCACTCCCAGTTTATTCATGAGCCCTAGCACTTCTGCTGCGCGGGAAACCGGCGTTCCATGGTTGGTTATGACTCCCGCAAAATGCTCTAGGATTCGAGTCCACGACCAGTCGATCTCAGTTGTTACTAAAATCTCTGATGAGTTTTTGTTCTTGGTTTCAAGATAGTCGCTCGCCTCTTTGAACCCCGAAAGAACCTTTAACCTGCCACGGGCTGCCTTATACATAGTGGGGCATTCGCCAGTCACCACTGGAATATGAATGAAATCTTTTTTTCCGGGTTTTCCACTCATTTCATATCTACAAATCAGCCCTTCGTCTCGCCAATCGCCCCACCGTGATCGGGTGATCGACCATGGGGCTTGCTTCAGATTTACTGTATTTCTCGCTTTATGGCAAGGGGGTAAAGGCTCTGTTTGACCTTGAGTCACCGGTGATCTCATTTGCTCAAAATGGTTTTGTAATTCTCGGCCATCAATCCCCTCCTGCGGTACATCGCCACTTGTATCAACAGGTTATATCAGGAAAAAGAGCAAAAAAAGTAGCCTATCCCAAGCTGAGCGATACCGATCAATTGAGGTGAGGATATAAAAATCGTATTAGAA
>DAOVRY010000036.1 GCA_030633645.1 Pseudomonadota bacterium
GGGGTGAGGACCGCATCGAGTTCAAGAACACCATGCAGAGCCTGGGCATAGACATGCCTAGCAGTGCGCCAGCCTTTAGCGTTGAGGAGGCAGAAAGAATCGCTCAACAGCTTGGCTATCCAGTGGTTATAAGGCCTGCCTATACTATGGGAGGCACAGGCGGTGGCCTAGTGTATAATGTTGAAGAGCTCAGGACCGTGGCAAGTCGTGGCCTTTCCGCTAGTCTCATCGGCCAAATTCTGGTGGAAGAATCGGTACTCGGCTGGGAGGAACTGGAGCTCGAGGTAGTGCGGGATAAGAAAAACCAGATGATCACCGTCTGCTTTATAGAGAACGTTGATGCCATGGGAGTGCATACAGGCGACTCCTACTGTACAGCCCCCATGCTTACCATAGACCATGAATTGCAGATGCGTATGCAAGACTACTCATATAGAATTGTAGAGGCAATCCAGGTGATAGGGGGTACCAATATCCAGTTTGCCCATGATCCAGACACAGGCCGTGTTGTGGTGATTGAGATTAACCCCCGCACATCACGATCCTCAGCCCTTGCGTCCAAGGCCACAGGTTTCCCTATCGCCCGCATCTCTACCCAGTTAGCAGCTGGCATGACCCTCGACGAGATCCCCTATTGGCGGGAAGGTACCCTGGACAAATATACACCGTCTGGTGACTATGTGGTGGTAAAGTTTGCCAGGTGGGGCTTTGAGAAATTTGAGGGTGCCGAGGATAAGCTTGGAACACAGATGAGGGCTGTAGGTGAGGTCATGAGCATAGGAAAGAGTTACAAAGAGGCCTTCCAGAAGTCAATCCGCTCACTTGAAAACGGCCGCTATGGTCTTGGCTTTGCCAAAGACTTTCATGACAAACCGCTCAAAGAATTGATGGATTTATTGACCGAACCCTCGAGCGAACGACAATTTATCATGTATGAGGCGCTCAGGAAGGGTGCCACTATTAGTGATCTCCACAACAAGACCTATATCAAATCTTGGTTTATCGAGCAGATGAAAGAACTCGTTGAGCTCGAGGAGAACATCCTCACCTTTAAAGGAAAAGAGCTTCCTGATGATCTCTTGATCCAGGCAAAAAAGGATGGGTTTGCGGACCGTTACCTGGCACAGATCCTTGAGATCCCAGAGAAAAAGGTCAGGAAACGCCGGACCTCCCTGGGACTGGTCGAGGGATGGGAACCAGTGCCTGTCAGCGGCGTAGAAAACGCAGCCTACTATTTCTCTACATACAATGCACCGGACAAGGTCCCGAGAGAAGATGGCCCTAAGATCATGATCTTAGGCGGCGGGCCTAACAGGATCGGTCAAGGAATAGAATTTGATTATACGTGCGTCCATGCAACCTTTGCCTTGCGTGATCTCGGATTCAAATCAATCATGGTTAATTGCAACCCTGAAACGGTGTCAACCGACTACGATACATCTGACCGGCTCTATTTTGAACCCCTCACCGTTGAGGATGTATTGAGCATATACGAAAAGGAAAAACCAGAGGGGGTAATCGTCCAGTTTGGAGGTCAGACACCCTTAAATATCGCCAATGAACTGGCCGAGGCGGGGGTCAAAATCATCGGAACATCGCCCGAGAGCATTGATCTGGCCGAGGACAGGGATCGTTTCCGAATGATGATGGCCAAACTTGGCATTCCTCAGCCCCAGTCCGGGATGGCCAGCACCCTGGAAGAGGCACTGGCTATTGCACATAAGATCGGTTACCCTTTGATGGTCAGGCCGTCCTATGTGCTTGGGGGGAGAGGAATGGAGGTGGTCTATGATAAGGAAATGCTCAGGCATTATGTGGCAGCCGCTGTGGGTGTTACCCCTGAAAGGCCGATTCTCATTGACAAGTTCCTGGAAAACGCTATTGAGGCAGAGGCTGATGCCCTGGCCGATGGGAGCCTCGCATTCGTGCCTTCCATTATGGAACACATAGAGCTTGCCGGTGTCCATTCTGGAGACTCTGCATGCATTATTCCCCCTATCAGCATCCCGGCAAAGCACATTGACACGATCAACGAGTTTACCAAAAAGGTAGCAATAGAGCTTAACGTGGTTGGCCTCTTAAACGTACAGTACGCCATTGCCCACGATACAGTTTATATCCTTGAGGCAAACCCCCGGGCATCAAGAACTGTCCCTCTTGTGTCCAAGGTCTGCGATATCTCAATGGCTAGGCTGGCTACCGAAATTATGCTCGGTAAGGCCATTGCCGATTTGGACCTCAAACAGCGAGGTATTCCGCACTTCGGGGTTAAAGAGGCGGTTTTTCCTTTTAACATGTTGCCAGAGGTTGATCCTCTTTTAGGCCCTGAAATGCGCTCCACCGGGGAGGTGCTAGGTCTTGCCAAGAACCCTGGTCTGGCATTTTTCAAGGCTGAAGAGGCTACTCAACAGCGGCTCCCTACCGAAGGAACTGTTCTCATTACTGTATTAGAAAAAGACAGATCAACCGTTCCAGAAATCGCCAAACGATTCAAGATGCTGGGCTTTAAGATCATGACTACGGAGGGGACCCACAAATTCCTGGCAGAACATGGAATCGATTCAGAACGCATCCTTAAGTTGCATGAGGGGAGACCAAACATTGTAGATGCCATAAAAAACAGCGAGATCCAGTTGGTTATCAATACACCCAGTGGTAAATTGAGCAAATACGATGATTCCTATATCCGCAAGTCTGCTGTCAAGTACAAGGTTCCTTATATCACCACTGTTGCGGCAGCCATGGCAGCGGTAAAGGGCATTGATGCCTACCAAAGTGATCATGGGCTTGTCAAGTCGCTTCAAAGCTACCACATGGATATCGACAACCAGCAGGGAGGCAACCAATGAAATCAATGGGGGATAACTGCGCTGTATTTGGTATTGTTAAAGACGCAGACTGTGTTGAGGACATCTATAGGGGACTTGACTTCCTTCAACACAGGGGCCAGCAGTTTTGTGGCATTGCTACCTACGATGGGAAAAGAATATACCTGATAACCCATTACGGCCAGGTGGGAAACACCTTCACCTCCCATGAATTAGAGACCTTTAAGGGCAACATGGGTATTGGGCACGTAAGCCTTAAAGATAGACAACCCATGATGTGGCAGGGGGCTGTTGGTGAGATAGCGGTTGCCTTTAGCGGTAATATTATAAATAGCGAGGCCTTGCTCACAGAGATGAAGGATAGGGGCGAGGCATTTTATCATGGTTTAGATATTGAAATCATGTCCAAGCTTATTCTGCAAGAGAAGAATGTGGTTACAGGAATCTCCAACCTGGCCCAAAAGATAAACGGTTCATACTCGCTTGTTGTTCTAGCTGAAGAAGGGATATATGCTGCCAGAGATGTGTACGGATTTAGACCTCTGATGCTGGGGGAGGGATCTGGAACCTATGTGGTGAGCTCTGAGTCTAGGGCGGTGCAGAACATGGGGATATCTCGCCTGAGAGACATGAGGCCAGGGGAGATAGTTTTTATTAGCAAAAAGGGGTTTGAGACCAAAAAACAATTAAAGAGCCCAAGGAGGGCTCACTGTGCCTTTGAATGGGCATACACTGCCAGCATGGATAGCAAGATTGACGGGCTCTATGTTCAAGAGGCTAGAAACAACTTAGGAAGAAGCCTGGCCGAAAGAGATAGTCAAGAAGGTGGCCTCCAGGCTGATCTTGTGGCACCGGTGCCAATGTCGGGTATCGGACATGCCCTGGGATATCACATGAAATCTGGGTTGCCCTACCAAGAGGTCTTTCTCTATAACCGGTATGCTGATCGAAGCTATACCCAGTTAACCCAGGAAGATCGGGATAGGATGGCAAAGAAGAAACTCTCTGTCCTGAGATATGCGGTTAGGAATCAAAGGATTGTCCTTTGTGATGACTCCATTGTGCGTGGGACCCAGATCAGGGAGAAGGTGAGAGACTTGAAGAATGCCGGGGCCAAGGAGGTTCATGTGCGTATCGCATGTCCGCCATTGATGTATCCCTGTGATTTTGGCATATCAACCAGGACCTATAAAGAGCTTTTGGCCAGGGAGTATCTTGCCAATGGAAATATCACCACCCTGGATGAACTGAAGGCCCTTGAGACCTGGGTTTCTGAAAAGATCGGCGCTGATTCGGTACGGTATAACAGCCTTGAGGCCTTTGTCGCGGCATTGAAGATTTCAAAAGAGCATCTGTGTCTCAAATGCTGGGACGGGGTTTTGCCACTAACCTGAAGGGCATAACAATGAAAATTGCTCTCGCCCAAATCAATCCAACCATCGGAGATTTTGCACGAAACACACAGAAGATTATGGCTGCAATAGAAAGGGCTAAAGGTCTTTCTTGTGATCTCATCGTCTTTTCAGAACTCGTTATCTCAGGTTACCCGCCACGGGATCTTCTGGAAAAAAGAGACTTCATTCAGGCTAACCTGATCCATCTACAGAACCTGGTTACCTCTATAAAAGGGATTGGTGTGATATGCGGGTTGGTAGATGAAAATCCAGGGAAAGAGGGCAACCTTCACTACAACTCGGCTGTACTTTTTGACAATGGAAAAATACTCCATCAGGTGCATAAGAGACTCCTACCCACATATGACGTGTTTGATGAGAGGAGGTATTTTGAGCCAGGAACAGAATATTCATCTTTCCTCTATAAGGACCGCCGGATAGGGCTGAGCATCTGTGAGGACATCTGGAATGACAAAGATTTTTTCTCAAGGCGGCGTTACCCGGTTGATCCGGTAGAAAGAATGATCAAAGAAGGGGCCAATCTCCTCATCAATATCGCGGCATCCCCTTATTATGTAACCAAAAGAGAATTCAAGTGGGATATGTTCCAGGGTATCGCCAAAAAATATAATGTTCCCCTCCTCTACGTGAATCAAGTTGGTGGCAATGACAGTGTGCTTTTTGATGGCATCAGCCTCGCCTTTGACTCCAAAGGCCAGATGTGCGCAAGGGCTCGAGACTTTGAAGAGGACATGGCTATCTTTGATACGAATACCCAAAAAGGCGATATCCATCCAATTTCTGAATCGGACACCCAATCCCTCCTCAATGCCCTCATCATGGGTACCAGAGATTATGTTCGGAAATGTGGTTTTTCCAAAGCACTGGTGGGATTGAGTGGGGGCATTGATTCAGCACTGACAGCGTATATCGCGGTCCAGGCCCTTGGAAGGGAAAATGTCATCGTGATTTTTATGCCCTCTCAATATACCGCACAAGAGAATTTTGAAGACACCGAAAAGTTGGCACGCAACCTGGGGATCAAACTCTTTCAAATACCCATTCAGGGGATATTCGGAAAATTCCTTGAAGAGCTCTCTCCTCTCTTTCAGGATGTAGCTACAGAGGTCACCGGTCAAAATATCCAGGCACGGATCCGGGGAACCATCCTCATGGGAATTAGCAACAAGTTTGGTTGCCTCCTTCTTTCAACAGGCAATAAATCGGAACTGGCGGTGGGCTATTGCACCCTATACGGTGATATGAGTGGTGGTCTGGCTGTTATCTCGGATGTCCCCAAGACCATGGTGTACCGGATCACTCGTCTGATCAATAAGGAACAAGAGGTGATTCCTGAAACAATTATTCAAAAACCCCCATCGGCTGAGCTCAAGCCAGACCAATTAGATCAGGATGACTTGCCTTCTTACGAGCTTCTGGATGGTATCCTGAAGGCCTTTATCGAAGACAAAAAGGCAGCAGAGGAGATCATAGACCTGGGCTATGAACCATCAATCGTCAAGGATGTTATCAGACGTGTTGATCAAAACGAATACAAGAGACATCAGGCACCTCCAGGTCTAAAGGTTACCACTAAGTCCTTTGGCTATGGGAGACGGTACCCTATAGCCCACAAGTATATCCCGACATGAGTATTCGGGATCAATCCCATAGCTTCATCCCCTCCAAGCTTCCATGCTAACCCTTACTCACTCTTCTCCTACAAAATTGTACAATTCTTATGCCCGTAAGATCGATTACGCAGGATAACTAATTCAAATTATTAATAAATCCCTTTGGCGCGATTATTGCTGAATGTATATATCGAAAACGCCGTGGGCCAATAGGGGGGCTAACCTGTGTGTCCGGCAAAACGATTGCTTGTTTTGCAGCATACGCCCTGGGAAAGACCGGGGCAATTCTTGCTTCGTTCAGCTCTAAAACACCACGTCCACCTGGATATCGTAGAGCTGTGGCGCCAGCCAATCCCCGATATCAGCTCATACCATGGCCTGATCGTTTTGGGGGGCATCCCCAACGTGGATCAGGAAGACGAATATCCTTTTCTTAAAGCAGAAAAAGAGGTCATCCGCTGGGTCATAGACAATGACATGCCATACTTAGGGTTCTGCTTGGGACACCAACTCTTGGCAGAGGCGCTTGGCTGCAAGGTCGCTCCCAATCATTGCACCAGTGTAGGGCTTATTCAAGGGCAGGTTGCCCACCAGGGACGGGGGCACGGTTTTTTTAGGGGCATTCCCGCTACCTTTACCCTTTTCAAGTGGCACTCACAGGCCGTCATCCCACCTTTACCAAAAGAGGTGCATCTCCTGGCGACCTCAAGGGATTGCGAGATTGAAGCCATCTCCATAGAGGGCAGACCCCACCTCATCGGGCTTCAGTTTGACAACCATGCGGCGGCGCCCATGGATGTGCGGGAATGGATAACGGCTGACCTCGAGTGGCTGGCACGAGTCTCGAACCTTAACACCCCAGTCCTCCTGAGCGCTGCTCAAAGACTGGAGAGGATTATGGGCAGGCAGTTCGAGATCATGTTCAGTAACTACCTAGAATTGGCCTTGTAGTGCCACTTTCTCTCTCGCTCCCACTACCCAAAAAGCACGTGTGAAACCGCTA
>DAOVRY010000185.1 GCA_030633645.1 Pseudomonadota bacterium
ACCTTCCTCCTGCCGGTAAAGATCCGGCTCAGCCTGACCGCCATCATGTTGGCTTCCTGCCCACAGGAGAAGAACGCCACCCTCTCCGCCATAGGCATCATATTGCTTATGAGTTCAGCCAGCTCCACCTCAAGCTCGTGGTTCTCACCATAGTGAACCCCTCTGGCCATCTGCTGCTGTACCGCCTCAACGATCGCAGGGTGAGAGTGACCCAGGATCAGGGCCCCGTGGCCCATTATGTAGTCTATGTACTCGTTACCATCGACATCCCACTTTCGAGAGCCCTTGGCGTGAGTGATGTATGGTCTAAAGGGATCAAGTACACGCGCAAAGTGGGTGGTTCCATCCGCGGCAAAGTATTTCACTCCCCTCTCATGTAATTTCCCTGATCCTTGATGGGTGCTTACGTATTCTTCGACTAAGCTATCCATCGCTGCCATTTTTCACTCCTTCAATGTGCTTTTGACTCTCGTTTATGCCTTCCTTCAGGTAGCGTACCGTTTGTTCCCTGTTCATCCCCTCCTACACTTCTCCCTAAATCTTTCCATTAAGTCCATATACATGAAAATTCCCTTCTATCCAAGAGTTTTAGCGATCGGCTTACGCCTGCGCACTTTTCAGTGTCCCCAGCTATCCACTAAGTGCTTCGATTCGCAAATATAGTCACGTATCTAAACGAGAAATATTTAAACAAATGCTCACTCAGCACTTAGTCCCGAGTGAATAAATACGTTACCGTATTTATGAATCGAGGGACTAAACTGCAATTTCCTCGAGGGTGTACCTTTGAAGTGATTGTGGCACGTTGGTGCAGAACGTGCTTAGGGAGCGCAATTTCTGCACCAACGTCCATCTTTGCCGCATAATTGAAACGGTTTCGCTCTCGGTTTCCATCCCTACCTTTTTCATATAGTTGAGCATCTCTTGTATCAACATCTTGGCCACACCTCCTACAGACCTCCTCCAAGAATGAAAAAGGCGGTTAAAGAGTTAAATCCCTAATCCGCCCTTTGATCCTTTAAAAAATCTTATTTTTATACCTATAAGGATTGGCTAGCGCTCCAGTTTTGTATGCTGAGGCTATCTTTTTTCTTCTAGACCTTATAGATCTTACAAAGGATGCCTCGTAGATTTGTGGAACCTATCTCTCGGTTAAATGGTAGGTTATCATCTGTTAAGATGTTAATGTTTGATTCGGCCCATCCGTATAGGCTGGATAAGCCTTTTTCTGGAAACCACCATGCATAGTCAATACCCACCACGCGCGGGTCAATACCTGCGGTGAGGGTTGCTTTCTGTTTGATTTTGCCTCGCTTTGTTTCAATATATACCCAGTCACCTTCCTGTATTCCCAACCTGCCTGCTGTTTCAGGATGAATCACAATAGTTGGGTCTGGGTGGCTGTTCCGTAAAGATGCTATTTGCCTTCCTCCAGAGTGTCGATAGGGTTCCGATTTCCAGGTGGTATATAGTAACGGATAATCCTTGGATAATTCAGGGTCGCTATAGGGAGTCTCAGGCGGCTCGTGATAGCTGGGTAAGGGATCAAAACCCCAGTTCTTAAGCTGGCTTGAATACAATTCAACCTTACTGGAGGGTGTATCAAATCCATTTACCTCATGGCACCTGTATTGTTTTTTGCCCACAATAACTCCAATCTTCCTAAATTCGCTAAAGGTTAGGCCTGCGGGTTTCAAAATAGCATCCAAAAATTCTTCAATAATATCCCAGAAATCATTTTGGAGTCCCAGCTTTTTTGCCAATCCAGTTATTATGTCAAAATCTGATCGGCAATCGCCTATCTCAGCGACCTTTTGCTGAACTTGAGCTATGGGATAATATGGAGGCGTAACAATATTATCAAACTCAAGATAGGTGGCAGCGGGTAACACAATATCAGCCAGAGCCGCAGTAGGCGTCATAAATTGATCAGCTACTGCTATGAAATCGAGTTTATTAAGGGCCTTATATGTCTCTTTTGCGTTAGTGTAAGTTATCATGGGATTAGACGCCTGAATAAACATCGCTTTAACAGGATAGGGTTTTCCCTCTAATATAGCCTTTATGAGGCTCTGTGGGAGCACACGCCGGAAAGGGGGCATCAAACGATAATCAGCACCAACCCTTTTTTCCCATTTTTCCGCTGGCATCTTATCCCGCAGCACTAATTCAGATGGGGCCCGTTTCGTTGCACCAATTGGTGATGAGCACTGCAGATCTGCACCTGGCATGCCAAGATTTCCTGTGATAGCCCTCGGGATGGAGATTGCTCGAGCCGTTTGAAAGCTGTTTAGACCGTGATCAATGGCATTTCCCCACTGTATGCAGGCCGGTTTATTGATAGAGTAAAATCTTGCTGTCTCTCTTATGGCCTCCTCTGGTACCCATGTTATCTCTTCAACCTTTTTAGGGGCATATTCCTGGATATGATTTTTGAGCTCATCAAAGCCAGTGATCCAATTATCAACAAAGGCTCTATCAAATAATTTCTCATTAATGATGACATGTATCATACCTAAGGCCAGTACCAAATCCGAGCCCGGCCTCAATTGAAGCCATATATGTGCTTTGGTGGCAATGTCTGTCCGTCTAGGGTCAATGACAATGAGTTTTGTGCCTTTATCCAGTGCCTGAATGGTCTTCTCATATTCACCTATTCGAGTCTCGGCCATATTAGAACCCCAGACCATAATACAGGTCGGTGGATAGTCATAGTCAGGGATGGGATAGAATCCACAGGTCACTTCTGAGGCGAGGATTCGTGGAAGGAAGCACACATGGCCAGTTGTTGAAAAATTCGGGGTGCCAAAGGCATTGGCGAGTCTTTCACCGAACCTGTCCGGAAACCCTTTTTCTGCTCCTTGTATAAAGGCTACTGACTCAGCCCCAAAACTATCCTTTGCCTTGATCAGTTCATCAGATATTATGCTGAGTGCTTCATCCCATGAAATCTGTTGCCATTTACCTTTACCCCTTTCCCCCATCCTTTTGAGACAATATTTTAGGCGATCTGGATGATAAAGATAGTCTAATGAGGCCAAACCCTTGGCACAAAGTTTGCCCCTGTTTACAGGGCTATCAGGGTCTCCATCTACCTTGGTCACCCTACCATTTGTGATATGCACCAGTACACCACAGCCGTTCTGACACAGACCACAGGTACTCTTTACAACGCCACTCATGCTTTCATCCTTTTCTGCAGGCTAAAAGGAAAAGATAAGGCTCTTCATTCTTGTCAGAATATTGTGATTGTGGGCCGTCGGTGCAGAGCATGCTTAGGGAGCGCAATTTCTGCAGTGACGTCCATCTTTCCCGCAAGATTGAAACGGTTTGGCTCTCGCTTTCCATCCCTACATTAAGCGCTGCCTTCTGTCAAATGCTGAGGCACCACCCCTTTTCTTAGATCCCCTCGGTCCCTGGAATTTATCCTGAGCATAGTCGAAGGGCCACCTCCCCGCAGACCTCCTCCAAGAATGAAAAAGGCGATCAAGAAAGGAAACTTAATCGCCCATTATTCTTCATCATCAAAAAATTATTGAACTATTTGAGCCCGTCCCCATTTCTTTACAGGCTTTTCAAATTGATATCTTTTTGGAAGTTGTCTGGAATTGAGGCAAGTATATCAGCAGGCAAAGATCCAACAATTCACTGACTAAGAGAGAAATAAGAGAGCAGGCGGAGCGCATATCTTGTGATCTCCCGATGTCAGGATCACTAGAAAGTCACCACCCAAATGAAACAACCGCCACCTCCGCCACCAGACGGTGGAGGTGGAGCGGCTGTCACTGAGGCTGTGCCAGGACCCGAAGGATCAACAATGATTCCGTTCGCCA
>DAOVRY010000057.1 GCA_030633645.1 Pseudomonadota bacterium
CAGGCAGGGCGCCCTTATGCTGAGAAGATAGGCCAGGTCATTGCTGATCTCGCTGCCCATCCCCAAGTTGGTGGAGAGGCTCATCCATTGCTCGAAAGGCGAGAGGTAAAAAAAATCGCCATAATTCATTTTACCACTGACCGTGGGCTCTGTGGAGGTTTGAATGCGAACCTGAATCGTCTTGTGGCCGGGTTTCTTCTGGAGCAAAGCGTGCCTGTCACCCTTATCACTATAGGACGCAAGGGGCGAACCTTTATGCTTCGTGCGGGGCAAAATATTCGCGCAGAGTTTACTGGAATGAAGGATAGACCTACATTACAGGAAACTCTACCTATCTCTCGAGTCGTCATAGATGACTATAGCAGTGGCGAAATTGACCTGGTATACCTCGCTTATCCTCGTTTTGTCACTACCATGGTCCAACGTCCTACAATGGAAGTTCTACTTCCTGTTGAACCAGTGGAATTGCCTCCGTCACAGAGAGGGGAATATATTTACGAGCCCAAGCCCAGTGTAGTTTTGAATGCGCTATTGCCCAGATTCGTGGAGATGCAGGTATACCATGCTATACTGGAGCTTATTGCCAGTGAGCAATCAGCACGGATGGTGGCTATGCGTAGTGCGAGTGATAATGCTCGTGATGTCATTGAGGATCTGACCCTAACGTTAAATAAAGCCCGGCAGGAGACTATTACTAATGAGATTTGTGACATTTGCGGAGGGGCTGAAGCTTTGACCAGATAAGGAGGCAATAGGTGGCAAAAGGTACAGTAGTTCAAGTTATTGGCACAGTGATCGATATGGAATTCCCACCTGGTGAGCTACCAGCAATAAATAATGGGATTGTGATATCTCAGGACGGCACCGAGATTATTGTTGAAGCTCAACAGCATATCGGCAACAACTGGGTGCGAGGTGTTGCCTTAACTGCTACTGAGGGACTTCAGAGGGGTGCAGAGGCTGTGGATATGGGAACTCCCATAATGGTGCCTGTGGGGAAGGAAACATTGGGAAGGCTCTTCAATGTCTTTGGTGAGCCATTAGATAATCTTGGTGAGGTAAAGACTGACCTGCGTTATCCTATTCATCGCCCACCGCCTTCTCTGGAGGAACAGGAGACGACGCCCCAGATGTTAGAGACAGGTCTTAAGATAATGGATCTGGTAACTCCCTTTACCAGAGGAGGGAAAGTTGGGGCATATGGCGGAGCCGGTGTGGGCAAGACGGTGGTCATCACCGAGCTTATTCGTAATATCGCCACCGAGCATGGTGGTTTCTCTGTTTTTGCCGGTGTAGGTGAAAGATCTCGCGAGGGGAATGACCTGTGGCTGGAAATGCAGGAGTCCGGAGTTTTGGAACGGACAGTGCTCGTTTTTGGGCAGATGAATGAGAGCCCAGGTGTTCGCTCTCGCGTTGGATTAACCGGGGTGACCATGGCAGAGTATTTCCGCGATGTTGAGGGACAAGATGTTCTTTTGTTTATAGATAACATATATCGGTATGTTCTGGCGAATATGGAGTTGTCCGCCCTTCTGGGACGCATGCCCTCAGCAGTAGGCTATCAACCAACCTTGGGGACCGATGTTGGCGAACTGGAGGAAAGAATTACCACAACAAAGAAGGGGTCTATTACCTCCTTTCAGGCAATCTATGTGCCAGCTGACGATTATACTGACCCTGGCATAGTAGCTACCTATGGGCACCTCGATGCTGTTGTTGCCCTGGAACGGTCCATTGCTGAATTAGGTATCTATCCTGCTGTTGACCCCCTAACCTCTACGTCTCGAATACTTGACCCCGCTATTGTTGGTGAAGAGCACTATGAGGTAGCAAGAGGCGTGCAACGGACTTTTCAGAGATACAGGGAATTGCAAGATATAATAGCTATCCTCGGTATGGAGGAATTAAGTGATGAGGATAAACTCACTGTGAACAGGGCGCGGCGCATTCAGAGGTTTTGCTCCCAGCCCTTTCATGTGGCTGAGCAATTCACTGGAATCCCGGGTAAATATGTGCCTGTCAAGGAAACAGTGCGTGGTTTTAAAGAGATTCTAGAAGGGAAACACGATGAGCTTCCTGAAGCCGCCTTCTATATGGTAGGCACCATTGATGAGGCAGTGGAAAAGGCTAAACAGATGAGTGAGGTATAATGGCTACGTTTAGGCTGGAGCTGGTTACTGCAGAAAGAATGGTTTACTCCGATGATGTGGACATGGTGATCGCGTGGGGACTGGAGGGGCAGCTGGGCATTCTTCCCCATCACGCCCCTTTGATGACTATGCTTCAGCCCGGAGAGTTGATTATCAAAAAGGATAATGAAGAGACCTATATGGCAGTGAGTGGCGGGTTTCTTGAAGTGCGCCCCGATAAGGTGATCATCTTGGCTGATGCCTGTGAACGTGCTGAGGAAATAGATCTAGCTCGCGCAGAAGAGGCAAAACGGCGGGCAGGAGAAATCATGGAAGCCCCGTCACCGGAGACTGACAGCGCTGCAGCTGAGGCTGCACTTCGTCGGTCATTGGTCAGGTTAAAGGTGGCTGAAAAAATACGCCGCAAACGAGGGCAGAGGCAGAGAAGCCTGCGGGAGTAATATTATGAAAGTATTTGCAGACAAGTTGATTGAAATCACCGAAACCCATGCACAAGAAATTTCCGAACAGTGGTGCAAAGACATAAGGACAAATAGCAGAACACCATCATACCATATAATACCACAGGAAGAGTGTGTCCTCCAGGCTGTGAACTTCTATGAGAATTTGAGCCGGGTGTATTTTAGCAAAACACCAAGCAGAGATTTATATGAGTATTTTGCGCAATATGCTGAAGACAGATATAATGAAGGCATTCCCTGCCCTGAGGCTATATATGCCGTCTTTATGATGAGAAAGCACATGTGGCTTTACGCTGATTCCCAGGCACTCTTTCTCACACCTATGGATCATCTGCAGGCAATAGAGGCTCTTAATAAAACAATACATATCTTTGACCTCGGCACCTTATTTGTTGCTCAAAAATATGATGCACTGAAAAAACGGGACGGATTTGTCTATTGACGAGGGTGGCAAATAAAGTATTATGGTTTCATGCCCGGGGTGCGTGTATGGACCCCAATGGAATAAAGATTTGGTAATATGCAAAAGATATGGCAAGACTCGATAGAAAAAACCATCTTATTGAGTTTGATCACCTTTCTGAAACCTGCTGATGGGTAATATATGGCCGTTCTACGAGTCCAGAGCGAAGATGCTGAACCAATAGCCGAAGAGCTCAAGTCCTCGGGTTTCAATGTTGCATATGTGGATTAGGATTTGTCTCAAGAGTGAATGTGTATGAAAATACTGGTTGTAGATGACGAAGATATAGTCCTTGAGAGCTGCCAGGCGGTATTTGAGCTCGAGGGCTATGAGGCCGTACTTGTCCCCAGTGCGGATAAGGCTCTGGAAGCTATGAAAAGGGATGATTTTGTCCTTTTGCTCATAGATGTAAAGATGCCGAAGAAAGATGGGATGTACCTTATGCGAAAGATTAAGGAAAAATGGCCAGATATACCTATCATAGTAATGAGCGGTTATTACACAACAGAGACCATTCAAGAATCTATTAAGATGGGAGCCGCAACCTTTATTGCCAAACCATTTGAACCTGACGAACTCGTCAAAATAGTCCGCCAGGTCATTGAAAAGGAGGAACGCCATGGAAAAAAAGAAAGCCCTCGTAATTGATGACGAACAGATCGTGTTAGATAGTGTTAGCCAGATACTGATCGATGAGAACTACGAGGTAGATGTCTCGCTGAGTGGCCGGGAGGGACTTGACTGGGCCATCGAGAGACCCTACGACATTGTCCTGACCGACATCCGTATGCCAGACATAGGGGGTATGCGGGTTCTGAGGGACATTAAGAGGATAAAACCATCCCTTCCGATGATCATCATCACCGGTTATGCGTCAGTCCAGTCAGCGATACAGGCCATGAAACTTGGGGCAGCAGAGTATATAGAAAAACCATTTGAGCCCGAAGAACTTCTCGAGGCAGTGGCCCGAGCACTTGGTGCGACCCCAGAGGCTGAGGAACAGACATTGATTCACAAAGAGGAGATGGCCAAGGTTCTGGAGCGAGCCGAATCCGATGATGAATTCTTCACGAACCTTCTCGAAAATGGAGCAGATGCTCTGGATGAATATGATCTGACGAGACCTGAGAAACTTGCCATCGTGACCGGTGACATTCGCTGGATAGAGGATCAGATCGGGCGCCTCACACGGCCTCAAAGACGGATGCTTATTTTTCTGAAAGTCCAGAGTAAGTCCTAGATGAGACATTGAGGAATTAAGGAATTGAGGAATCATAAATTGGTTGAGTAGTTGAGTGGTCGAATGGTTACATGCTTACCACTTAAACAGATTAACCGCTCAACGAGTGAGCTAATTTAAGTTCTTGTGGCTCACTTCAACCTTTAAGTAATCTAGGCACTTGAATATGTTTTATTCAACAAGGTCCAAACTCATTGCAAGTTTTTTGGGGGTTTCCCTTCTGGTTGGTGGTGTTTCTCTGTTTATTGGTGGACAACTCCTTTACAAGGCTGTGCTCAGCGAGGCAACAAACCGCGTCAGATTAGACCTTAATGCCGCTCGTGAGATCTATCTCACGCGCCTGAAAACGATTCGATGCCCTCTCTCCGTTGTCTCCCTAGAGCCCGCATTCCGTACTGCCCTGAGAGAGAGGGAGACCGAAGAACTGATTTCTAGGTTGGAGACTGTAGCACGAATTGCTGAGTTAGACTTTGTAGGTATAGTGAGAAAAGATGGTGACACTCTGTGTGGCGTTGGAAAAAATTCGCTACGATGTAAAACCGTGGAAGTTGCTAATCCTATCGCAGAATTAGTATTTGATCGTATGGTTCCTCTATCAGGTACGGTTGTTCTGAGCAAAGAGTTCCTCTCTGCTGAGAGCCTTGAACTTGCCGATCGGGCACGAATCCGACTTCTCCCCACACCGAGGGCAGCTCCGAGAGACGAGAAGGAAGAAACCTCGGGAATGGCCCTTGCTTGTGCCGTGCCAGTATTTGAAGAAGACGAGTTATTGGGAGTTCTCTATGGGGGCGTTCTTCTGAACCGAAGTACACATATCGTTGACACGGTGCGGGACACCGTATTTCGGCAGGAGATATACAAAGGCCGCGGTATCGGGACAGCAACTATCTTCCAAAATGACCTCCGCATATCAACAAACGTTATGACACTGGACGGAAAGCGAGCCATTGGAACACGGGTTTCAAAAGAGGTTAAAGAGCGCGTCCTCGACAAGGGTGAACGGTGGACAGACCGCGCATTTGTGGTCAGTGACTGGTACATCACCGCCTATGAACCCATCGAGGACATCTTTGGTGAACGCGTGGGAATGCTCTATGTCGGGGTGCTAGAGGCCAAGTATGCTGACATGCGAAGGGAGGCCCTTACTGTGTTGGTACTCATCACGCTTGCTGGTATGGCATTGGCTATAGGATTGGGATATGTTCTGGCACACAAGGTCATGGGGCCAGTGCACCGGTTGATAAAGGCCAGTAAACAGGTATCCGAAGGCAATCTATCGCCGGAGATTGGACCGCAATCAAAGGATGAAATAGGTGTGTTACAAAATACCTTTAAGAATATGCTTGTATCCCTCGAGCAACGTGATAGACACAGGAGGGCAGAGGCAGAAAATCGGCTCCTTCAGTCTGAAAAACAGGCCAGCATTGGAAGGCTTGCAGCGGGTGTTGCTCACGAGATAAATAACCCTCTCACCGGTGTATTAACATTTACCCGCATCCTGCTCCGGAGTAAAGATATAGGAGATAAAAATCTATCTCATCTTCAAAAAATAGCTGAGTCCACCGTGCGGGTTAAAAAGATTGTTAAGGGTCTGCTCGATTTCTCCAGACAAACCGACCTTGATCGAGAGCCAACAGAGATAAACCGGCTTATCCGCGCCGTAATTTCAGCAATGGACAACCAAGCACTTATAAAGGTCGTGAGCATACAATTCAATTCAGGCGAAGATTTACCCATGCTTACCCTGGACCGGAACCAGTTCCAAAGTGTATTAGTAAATCTAATAATAAATGCCCTTGATGCTATGGAACAGG
>DAOVRY010000142.1 GCA_030633645.1 Pseudomonadota bacterium
ACTATTATAGGGAACGCCCATTTGAAAAAGCATGTCGGCAAAACCCATTACCCCTAAACCTATTTTTCGATTGCCCCTGGCCATCTCTGTAATCTTTTCCAAAGGATACCGTGACATATCAATTGCGTCATCCAGGAACTGTACTGCTAACCTGACCGTTTCACGTAATGCGCTCTTATCAATTTGCGGTCTGTCACTCTTATGGATTACGAATTTAGCAAGGTTTATGGAACCAAGGTTACAGGCCTCGAAAGGCAAAAGAGGCTGTTCTCCACAGGGATTGGTACTCTCAATTTCACCTATATCAGGGGTGGGGTTGTCTCTATTCATCTTGTCAAGAAAGATCACCCCAGGATCACCATTTTCCCATGCCTGGTTGACGATCTCATCGTAAACAGCTCCTGCATTTAATCGGCTTACCTCTTTGCCGGTCAGGGGACTTATGAGGGGGTAGCTCGCCTTATCTTTTAGGGCCTCCATAAACCCTTCAGTCAGGGCCACCGAAATATTGAAATTGACCAGGTCCTTGTCATCCTTTTTGCTGCAGATAAATTCCATTATATCCGGGTGATCGACCTTCAGTATCCCCATATTGGCTCCCCTTCTGGTCCCACCCTGTTTTACTTGCTCTGTAGCAGTGTTAAATATCCGCATAAAGGAAACTGGACCTGAGGCCACTCCACCTGTTGTTCCCACTCGACTATCCTTTGGTCTGAGCCGAGAAAAGGAGAAACCGGTTCCTCCTCCAGACTTATGGATGAGAGCAGCATACTTCAATGAATCAAAAATACCCTCCATGCTATCATCTACCGGGAGGACAAAACATGCAGCCAACTGACCCAATTCTGTGCCTGCATTCATCAGAGTCGGAGAGTTCGGCAAAAATTTAAATTCGGTCATCATGGCATAGAATTCTTGCTCCATCTTTTGTGCCTGCTCGACTCCCGAGTAGTTTTTCTCAGCCTGTGCAATATGATGTGCCACCCTCCAAAACATCTCGTCCGGGGTTTCAACAACCTCTCCGTTTGCATCCTTTCTCAGATACCTTCTTTCGAGAACTCTGAGGGCATTCGCAGAAAGCTTAGACCCATTCCTCTTTTCAAACAGTTGTTGATTCAAGTGAATCGGCCTCGTCTCTGTGAAGCCATACTCTAACATCTTTGCATCTATTATCTTCTCTAAAAGGGGGAGTTTTATCTGATTAAGACCCATTCTCTGTATATCTTCCCTTAGGGACCGTGTTATGGTGAGGGCATCCTCACTTCTAATCCGATTCTCGGTACTCAGAATATCGCTGATCATCTGATCTTCCCACTTCATTGCGTTTGGGATTAGATTCCCATCTCTTAAGACTAACACCATCTCTGCCCGCATTGCTCCCTCCAAATGTTAAAAACCAAACTCCTCCTCATAGCAGAACATATTGTGACAGAAAGCAGTTTAAGGCACCATATATTGTATGTCAAGAAAAAATTAACAGTTTTCACCTGAGTTTTTTTCAGGTGTCAATTTGCAAACGGTTTGAGCTAAAAGTTTGTAGGTTGTGCTCAGGGCGTGAACGTTTAAAAAAAGGTACGTATCAGGCTTGATCATGGTGTATGATATACCTCAAACCCGACCAGGGAATATAATCCTACTAGAAATATGCCTATGTTTTTCTGACAGGTCCAATCAGAGCTTAAAGAGAAACCATGAACACAAAAGGGACTGGAAAGAATCCTAATAGGGCCAAGAGCCGACCAAAATCTGCACAGGAACGAGTGCGGACCTTCTTGGAACTCTTTCGAGGCAGCGAAAATGTGTTGATTCTCATCAACCCGGACCCTGACGCGATGGCCAGCGCCTTAGCTATCAAACGCTTGCTCTGGAAACATGCCGGTAGGACGTCGATTGCTTATATACGAGAAATCCAGCGCCTGGAGAATCAGGCCATGATGGAATTACTTAAGATCCCGATGGTGAAGATAAACAAAGTGGCTTCGGGGAATTTCATGCGTCGGATCTTAGTGGACGCTCAACCCAATCATTCCGAAATCTTCGGTGAATTTACGTACGATGCAATCATAGACCATCATCCAAGAACACAAAAATGGAATGCCCCCTATGTGGATATTCGTCCTGAATACGGAGCCACTGCTACCATCCTTATCCAGTATCTCCGTGCTGCAAAGATAAAGCCCTCCATTAACCTTGCCACAGCCCTTCTTTACGCCATCAAGACGGACACAGCCAACTTCGAACGAGATGCCACCGAAGAGGATGTCAAGCAATTTCGCTATGTGTTCCACTATGCCAATATTAACCTTTTGCGTAAGATTGAGAAATCGGAGCTGAGAATCGGCGACCTGCAGTACTTTCAAACCGCCTTGGAAAAACGAATTATAAAGAAAAAGGCTCTCTATGCCCATCTGGGCAAGGTCACCAGCACTGATATTTGCGTGCAGATAGCCGACTTTTTTATGCAGGTTTATGGGATGAGTTGGAGTTTCGTCTCGGGAGTTTACCGAGATACGTTGATAGTTATCATTCGAAATGATGGATACCGAAAAGACGCCGGAAAACTGGCGAGCAAGGCCTTTGGTTCCTTTGGATCTGCAGGCGGACATCGAGGGGCTGCAAGGGCAGAAATCCCCCTGAACTTGCTCATCCAGAAAGGGATTGAACCCCATGATTCCGTTCTGGAAGGCTTTGTCAGAGAACATTTGAACCTTTGAGCCATGCCTTGTAAACTGAAGCTGAAAACAAGGAGGTCATCAAACTATGCCAATACCGGATTACCAGACAGTAATGCTCCCTCTGTTGAGATTTGCCGGAGATCAACAGGAGCATTCATTGCGGGAAGCTATCGATACGATTTCCGATAAATTTAATCTTACAAAACAAGAACGGCAAGCACTCCTTCCAAACGGTCAGCAGCCAATCTTTCATAACCGAGTGGGATGGGCCCAGACCTTCATGAAAAAGGCAGGCCTTCTCACGTCTACACGACGATGGCATTTCCGCATTACTCACAGAGGATTGGAAGTACTGAAACAAAATCCCAAGAAGATTGACGTCAAATTCCTGGATCAGTTCAAAGAGTTTCGGGAGTTTCGAGATTTGAAAAGGGAGAGGTTAACGGATCAAACAGTGGTAGCCACAAAACGAGAAAAAACGCCTGAACAATCACTGAAGAGTGCGAATCAGATCCTGAGAAACGAGCTTGCAAAGCAGCTCCTCCAACGGATAAAACAGAGCCCTCTGAGTCTATTCGCGAGGGTTGTTGTGGAGCTTCTTACCAAAATGGGCTACGCCGCAGGAAGAAAGGATGCTATAGAAGCAATCAGGAAAACTGGAGATGGAAGAATTCGTCTTATCATCAAGGAGGACCTACTGGGACTAGATACTATTTACATCCAGGCTGAACGGTTGGAAAACGTAGTCAGTCGAACGGAGATCAGGCAGTTTATAGGCGCCCTTCAAAGGCAACGGGCGAAAAAAGGAATATCCAAAACGACCTCTAATTTCTCACAAGAGGCCTATGAGTACACGGTTCGCATTGGCCGTCAACTCGTGCTGATTCATGGAGACCTGCTCGCCCAGTACATGATTGACTATAACATTGGTGTCAGCCCTCTTACTACCTACGAGATCAAAAAAGTAGATTCAGATTACTTCACAAATGAATGAAGCTCCCCATAATCCCACTATATAACGGGACGGGTTATCGGAGCGAAATTGCGTCGTAGCCAACCCGTCTTTCCATCCTCCGTAGCAGGCTACTGCGGACACCGTCGGCCATAGCCTTTGGCGTCGGACGAGGACGGGCGCTCTAAAGAGCTTTGACGCCGTTCGCCACGCCATCTTCGCTCGGGACGAAGCTTTTAGCGAAGGCTGATCATCCCTGCAGTCCCGCTGTATAGCGGGACAGGGTATTCTGGCGAAGACGAATAAATACACCAATAATATTCAACAGAGCTTTGCTCAGGGGGTAAGAGATATGGCAAAATTTGAGGCGTTTCATGAATACGGAGAGGAGCTTGAGCGGCGGATACGACTGCAAACCTTCCCGTTAGCACTAAAATTCCTGGAACAGGAAGCAGACATTCCACAAGGATCCGAGAGGCCCATAAGGGACTTTGGCTACCAGGTACTTCTTTGCCAAGGCTATGCCTTGTCGCGAAAGGAAGGTAAAACGATTGCAATGTTTAAAGAGGATATGTGGTGTTTTGAGCCAGTTGTAGGGTATGGATGGGCAGAAGCTCCCCAGTATTTTCTAGATGG
>DAOVRY010000241.1 GCA_030633645.1 Pseudomonadota bacterium
AAGGGGGAGCAGGGTCACGTCATAGTACAAGACACCCATACCTCCTACAGACTTTCAAGTTACCATGAAGGGGGAGCCGCCATCTTGACTTTAGTAGCGATTCTGCTTATATTCAGCGTATAATTTGATTTAAGAGATCTTATTGATGTATTCGCAAAACACTTTTTGCGAGTTTGTCATTACTAATAATACAAGAGGCTTATCTTACGAGAGAGATGTCCGGCAAGGATTACTACAAAATACTTGGAGTAAAGAAATCTGCCAGCGCTGAGGGTATTAAGAAAGCCTACCGGAAACTGGCGATGCAATACCACCCTGATAGGAACAAGGGTGACAAGGCTGCTGAGGCGAAATTCAAGGAGATAAGTGAGGCCTATGCTGTTTTAAGCGATTCTGAGAAAAGAAAACAGTATGATATGTTCGGATCTGAGGGCTTCCAGCAGAGGTATAGCCAAGAGGATATCTTCAGTAGCTTTGATTTCAGCGATATTTTCAGGGAGTTTGGGTTTGGAAATATCGGCGGCAGGAAGAGGGGCAGAGGTTCAAGTATTTTTAACCACATCTTCTCCGGGGCAACTCAAGGCACCAGATACCAGTCAAAGGGTGATCCCTTTGGCTCTTTTTCTACAGGCTATGGCGATCGCACGAGGAGCTTGAAAGGTCAAGATCTCGTGTATGAGCTCTCGTTACACCTTGAGGATATTATCAAGACCCAGGAAAAGACTATCACCTACAATTTAGATGGAGTAAACCACAAAGTTAAGGTTAAGATTCCTGCTGGGATAGGTGATGGAAAGAAATTGAGACTCGCTGGCAAGGGTCAGCCCGTACCCCAGGGAGGATCTCCAGGAGATCTTTATGTAAAGATAAGGCTCCTGAATCACCCTATGTTCCAGAGACAAGAGGATGATCTATACATAAGTAGAGAGATAAAATTTACAGATGCAGCATTGGGGACGCAGATTGAGGTGCCAACAATCGACGGCAAAAGGCTTAACCTCAAGATTCCTGCCGGAACCCAGAGCGGCTCAAAAATGAGACTGAGGGGGCACGGTTTACCCCGCATGGGTGCGGCCAGTCGAGGAGATGCCTATGTCAAGATACATGTTGGGGTACCCAAAAAATTAGACAAGAAACAGAGAGCACTCGTACAAGAACTCAAGGCTTTGGACCTATGATAGATAAGACCGGAAAACACCTTAGGTGCGTACTCGTACTACTCATCCTGTTCCTTTTCCCTTCCTTTGTTACCTTTGCCTGGGCCGAGAGAAAGCTCCCTTCCCCTCAGGGCCTGATAAATGATTTTGCAGGCATTATCCCTCCCGACTACGAACAGAAGATGAACGTCCTTGCCCTTGAGGTTCTGAATAAAACAGGGGCAACCCTGACCGTAGTCACTTTCAAGGATATTGGTGGTGCTAACATAGATGAATTCACCAACCGGCTCTATGAGGCGTGGGGTGTCGGCAAAAGAGGGGAAGACAGGGGTGTTATGTTCCTTGTTGCCCTCAAGGAGCGAAAGGTCCGGATCGAGGTTGGGTATGGCCTCGAGGGGATCATACCTGACGGGTTAGCTGGCCAGATACGAGATCAGGCCATGGTTCCCTATCTGAAGAAGGGAGAATATGGGCCTGGTCTCTTAAACGGTCTCTACGCCACAGCGAGGATTATAGCCAAAGACAAAGGAATTGCCTTGACAGGGTTACCTCCTGCCCCAAAAAGAGTTCCATCACGAGGCCGTGGTTTCTCTTTTGGTATTTTTCCTCTTCTCTTTTTGCTGTTCATATTCTGGCTCCTCGCAAGATCCCGACATATGGGTATTGGTACCTTATTTCTCTTACTAATGCTCGGTGGGGGAAGAGGAGGTTTTGGCGGACACAGCGGTTTCGGAGGATTCGGAGGAGGCTTTGGGGGGTTTGGAGGTGGAATGAGTGGGGGCGGTGGTGCAAGTGGAGGTTTCTAGAATCCGGAGTCTTATTCTATGATATCGCCCGCCCGCCTCGCCTGAGCGAGAGCGATGGCGGGCAGGCCTTTCAGAAACAGCCCCAGGCCGTACCCGGGATTAACAGTTATGGACCAATTATGTTCTATAGAATGAGAGTTCCAAATTCCTGAAAAATATTGAGGTAAACAGATATGGGAAAAATACCTAACAGGCCTGAAGATATATTTGATGAACTTAAACAGGACTATACTGCCCTTTTCGGCGATGATCTGGTAGCCATTATCCTGTATGGGAGCGGTGCACGGGGTGAATACGTACCGAAAAAATCAGACATCAATCTACTAATTGTTTTGTCCGATAATGGAATCGAGCGGTTGGGTGATGCGACAGATGCCGTAGCTAAATGGCGAAAAAGAAACGTTCGGGTGCCCCTGGTTATGACGAGAGGATACATACAATCATCCCTCGATGCCTTTCCTTTAGAATTCTTTAACATCAAATCAGCCTACCAGGTTATCCACGGTGAAGATATCTTAAAGGATGTAGTTATTCAGAAAGAGGATCTCCGCCTTCAATGCGAGAGAGAGCTCAAGGCCAAGCTTCTCCTGCTGAGAGAGTCCTTTTTGGAGGCAAACAATAAGAGTCATCTCTTGCGGGAGCTTGTAGCACAATCCCTTTCAGCATTCATCTCTATCTTCAAGGCATTACTTTACCTCAAAGGAGATGCGGTACCAGAAAAGAATGAGGCTGTTCTCTCCGCCACCATCCAAAGCTTCGGGCTCGACAGGGAGGTTTTCCAGACCCTCTGGTATATAAAGAGGGAAGAGAAAAAATTGGACAGAGGTGCCCTGAAAGAAATCGTTCAGAAATACATTAGTGAGATCAGAGGATTATCAACCCAGGTCGATCAGATGGATACTAGGATAAATTAACCGCAGACCTCCGCAGACGGATAAAGACATTTTGTTCGGCTGGACTGGCTGAGTAGAAAATGCAATCCGCAAAGGTGGAATGAAACTCGATACTTTATGAATGTAACGATGATACCTTTGGATGATTCCAAATATGCCCGCTCTGTCCCGGTGCGACGAGAGTCCCTTCGGGAAAGGGCATGATGGTTAATATAGTTCCGCTTATGTTTGGCGGAACTATTCGTCTGTGTTAGTCTGTGTGTGTCTGTGGTTTCAGATGTTTCACAAAGATATTTTGGGAGGTTATTATGGGAAAAACAGGTAAGGC
>DAOVRY010000265.1 GCA_030633645.1 Pseudomonadota bacterium
AAGATACTCAAGAAGCCCAGGCGCTGGCCCCAATGGGTTTGTATTGCTGCTCATGTCAATAATATCAGCTGGTGAGCAGCCAATATTCCGGGCTAGCTCATAGATGTTTCCGCCGTGACCTCTAATCATTGGCCCACTCCAATGCATGCAATCAAAAACAGCCCTGCCTCCTCAATCTCTGCCATTGCTCCAAGCATGTCTCCGGTAATACAGTCCATACGCCTCTTGTAATAAAAAAGGATGAGCACAGTCATGACAATAAATAAACTGTTGAGCCGGACACTGTCTAACCCCAGCCAAAAGGAAAAAAATACGGGCAGAAGGATAATAGATAAGGCATATATGGGAGGTTTATCAGAAAAAAAATCAGTGCCCATTCCTCCTTGAGGTCTTCCATACCTTAGAAACTTGATGCCAAACATCATGGCACCCCGGGAATATGCCGGTATTATGAGAAGATACAGGGCCCTATGATTCTCTAAAGAATAAATGCCAGCCCATTTAATGGCCAGTATAAAGACAATTGCAAGCAGCCCCATAACACCAATACGACTGTCCCTCATGATAGCCAAAGCCTGTTCAGGAGACCTATGGCTCAAAAGACCATCTGCCGTGTCCCCCAGTCCATCTAGGTGAAGCCCGCCGGACAAAATAGCAAGAAGCAAAACATCGAGCAAGGATACAATCGTAACCGGCCACAACATTGAAAACACGTAATCGGCAAGCGCAAGTATAAACCCTATGGCCAGCCCAACAACAGGAAAGTAAGGTACTATTTTGGGGGCATCAAGGTCTCGAGGCTTTCCTAATGGCAGGATGGTCAGAAACTGTAATGCTGAAATAAAGTGTTTCATTAAACTCCATGTGCCTGGGGCCTACCACAAAATTATTTATCCTTGCTTACCTCAGCTTCCTCAAAGGTTAGAATCTCGTTCATTACTCGTGCCGCAGCCTCAATTACATGCATAGCCAGAGCAGCTCCTGTGCCTTCTCCTAACCTCATCTCAAGATCTAAGATTGGTGAAAGCCCCAAGTATTCGAGCATAATGTGATGCCCTTGTTCTGCTGACTTATGTCCTGCAAAAAGGTAATCGGTGACAACAGGACAGAGCCCGTGCGCTATAAGGGCACCTGCTCCTGAGATAAAACCATCAATTACTATAGGTTTCTTAAAAAAAGCCCCCGCTAAAACTGCGCCTGCAATAGCCCCTATTTCAAAGCCCCCTACCTTTGATAGGACATCCAGAGGGTCCTCCGCGTTAGGGTTATTGAGCTCGATACCCCTCTTTATAGCCTCACATTTTCTTTGGAAACCATCATCATCAACTCCTGTCCCTCTACCGGTTATCCTCTCCACAGGCACCCTGATTATCACCGCACCAATAGCACTCGATGGTGAGGTGTTGCCAATCCCCATATCCCCGGTGCCGAGCAGTTCCAATCCCTCTTCAAAAAGCTCTTTGGCTGCCTCGAACCCTTTTAAAATTGCAGACTCTGCTTGATCCCTGGTCATGGCAGGTTCTTTGCTGAAATCACCGGTACCTCTGGCGATCTTCCTGACAATCAAACGTCCTCCTTCAGATGTTTGTTGGGGGATATCAGGGATGATTCCCGCATCCATCACTATGACCTGGGCGCCTATTTGATGGGCCAGAACATTGATTCCTGCCCCACCCCTCAGAAAGGTTTTCACCATCTCACCTGTTACAACCTGGGGGTAAGCGCTGACACCAGATGCTACGATACCGTGGTCACCTGCTATAACGAGCAATGCCTTCTTTTTTACTGACGGCGTTAATGTCCTGCTGATTCCACAGAGTCGTTCTCCAATAACATGAAGATCTCCAAGTGCCCTTTGAGGCATTACCAATTTTGCTGTTCGACTCCTTGCCTGAGCAACGAAGTCCTTGCTCGCTGCTTCAATACCTGAGATGATTTGCTCTAACGTCATGGCAGGTGCCTTCTTTCTTGGTTCTCTTTCAGTTAGTTTCTATGTATTCCCACGGAGCTATGCACCCCACTCTGAGGCCGGTAGATATTGCCTGAAAGGAATTGCCCCAGCCGCCTCAAAAGGCGGCCAGAAAAGTTATGAAAAATTCCAATTAGCTCAAATCCTATCTGAGTTTTCCCTTTATCACCTGTGGCAGGCCCGCAACAGTCATCACAACGATATCCGAGCAGGCAGCTACCATCTGATTCGCAAGCCCCACGATGTCACGAAATACCCTGGCGAGCTTATTTTCCGGCACGATTCCTGTACCTACCTCATTGGATACCGCTATAATGGATTGTGGAGTTTTTCTCATGAATTCCACTAGCTGCTCTGCCCTGGACAGAATCTCCTCTTCTCCTTCGCCTGCCATCAGGAGATTGCTGATCCACATCGTCAGACAATCTATTAAAATAACATCATAATCAGTATTCGGTGAAGCCAATACCTTTGTTAGCTCTGCCGGCTCCTCTACGGTGGCCCAATCAGGGCCCCGAGCTTCCCTGTGCTTTTTAATTCTCTGCTCCATCTCATTGTCGAGCGCCTGTGAGGTAGCCAGAAAAACCTTTTGCCGAAAATGTTTGTTCGCATAATCGAGGGCAAAACTGCTTTTCCCGCTTCGGCAGCCACCAATTACCAGCACTATCTCTTTCATTGTAGAAACCGTATATATTGTGTTTCACATTCTTGTAATTCATCTATATAGTGTTTGCAAGAATTATTTTGATGATTAAGTTCTGTCTTTTTCTATCATATCCTTTTTTCACTAAAATTCATAAGTTAAACCTTCTCTCTCCTTGACCCACAAGCCAATTTCCCCTATAGTCACAGTACCCAACAGTACGTTATTACTAAGAATTATAAGATTTCTCATTCAGGATAGCTAATGGCAAAAGCCATCATGTTTCTTGGAACCGGAAGTGATGTAGGAAAATCAGTCACTGTAGCAGCATTCTGCCGGATATTTAAAAGAAGGG
>DAOVRY010000207.1 GCA_030633645.1 Pseudomonadota bacterium
CCCGTTCGGGTAGGTTTTGATAAGATCGGTAAGGCCCTCGACTGCGCCCGGCCAGTTCTGAGCCCTGTATGCATCCACGCTTTTCAAAAAAATTGCAGTATCATCATGGCCATCATCTGATTCGATCTTCAACAGTTCCTCTAACGTCCCAATCCCACTATCCGGTTGGTTGCCGCTGATCTCATTAGATTTGCTTTTGTGCTCTGGCTCCTGTTTTCTAACTGTATCTTCTTTCTTTTGGATCTCTGGTATATCAACAGTTTCTCTCAATTTAAGAAAGATGCTTAGCCTATTATTCGTGGACATAGCCGTATACACGGGTATGCCAGCTCCCTTGATGTCTAATACCAGTCTGATCCTTTTTTTGTGATACCCGAGTCTTATCCTCTTTAGATTTGGACTTTCAACGGAGATGGCTTTTGGTTTAAAGCAATCAGCAGCATTAGAGAAATCAACCACAATCCGTAGGGGAAAATCGAGGGTATTAGTGATGTAGTCTGGAATCTTGCCATTACCCAGCACATTTACTGTTGTGCCCGATTTGGATTCTTCAGTGGCAACTGAAATTACCCTGGTCATCAGCCCCGGGTTGGAGTTTGAATCACAAGGACTCGTGGTGGCATTCAGATGATATGGTAGCACCAAAAAGAGTAAGAAAAAAAACAAGATAGGGGTTAATCTGTCCTTAGGATAGACTGCCATACAGAGCTTGGCAGCAATTACTATGCCAATGACATGTGTCTCCCAGAGGGAGTCAACATGCCTTCTTTTGGCGAAGGCATAGCTTGGCCACGTGGGAATCTTTCGAGGTAAGTATTAGAAAAAACTAAGGAAGTAAGGAAGGTGCTAACGAAATGCGTGCATGGTGATCCTTGATCCTTGTGAACGCTCAAATCATGTTTAACAAGATGTCATTATTTTGACAACGGTTATCTGATGGAACTGGTAGAACCTGTTTCCGCAAGGTTCTGTTTTTTGATCTTCTCCACCAAGGTTGTCCTGTTGATATTCAGAAGTTTTGCTGCCCTTGTTTTTACCCAGTTGCTCCTCTCCAAGGCACCAAGGATCAGGCTTTTTTCATAATCCTCAACTGCGTTGTGAAGGGTGACTCCATCCTCAAGAAAATCCTCTTCAACCGGTTGAATGGATCTCCCTTTCTGCGGGATGTGTTCTGGAAGGTCTTCACCCGTTACCACCTGATCATCGCATAGGATCGTGAGCCTCTTTATCACATTTTCGAGTTCTCTGACATTTCCAGGCCAGTCGTACTTGAGCATGGCATCCATTGCCTCAGGGGAAAACCCTGTTATCTTCATCTCCTTTCCTTTCTGAAATTTTTTCATAAAGAAATCAATAAGAAGGGGAATATCTGATCTTCTTTGTTTTAAGAGGGGCATCTTAATTGGGATAACATTTAGTCTATAATATAAATCTTCTCGAAACTTTCCCTTGTTTAAGGCAGTAGTTAAATTCTTGTTAGTAGCTGCAATAATCCTAACATCAACATGGATCGTTTTGGTCCCGCCAACTCTTTCAAACTTCCTTTCCTGAAGCACACGTAGCAACTTTACCTGCAGTGCCGGACTCATCTCCGCTATTTCATCTAAAAAAATGCTGCCGCCGTTCGCCATCTCAAACCGACCGATCCTGCTCTTGTAAGCACCGGTGAAAGCCCCCCTTTCGTGGCCAAAGAGCTCGCTCTCAAGCAATTCCTCTGGAATAGCTCCACAATTAATAACCACCAACGGTCTATCACTGCGACTGCTATTATAATGAATTGCCCTGGCTATTAACTCCTTGCCCGTACCGCTGGCTCCACTAATAAGCACCGTGCCATCAGTATCAGCTACCTTTTCAATGAGGTCATATATCTTCTTGATAGCATTGCTTGTACCGATAAGGTTAGCATACCCGTATGTGTGTTTTAGCTCCTTCTTGAGTCGGAAGTTTTCTTCCTCAAGATTCCTGAACTTGAGGGCCTTTTCAATAACGACCAAAAGCTCGTCAGCTGTTATGGGCTTAGTAATATAGTCAAAGGCCCCCTTCTTTATTGCTTCAACCGAACTCTTGATTGTTCCGTGACCGGTAAGAACAATGCACGTGCTTTTAGGCGTTCTGGTTACTACATAGTCAAGAACCTGCATACCATCAACATCTGGCATTACCAGATCAGTCAGGACAAGATCGTAATAATTTCCTTCTAACTCTCGGATTCCTGCTCCCCCGTTAGGAGCAACGACAACATGATAGCCATGAGTCTTCAATATCTCACCGATGACCTCTAGGATGACTGGATCATCATCGATAATCAATACCCGTGCCATATAGTGCGTATCTCTGTAATTGAAAGGTGACTAAAAGATATTTGTGGGCGTTCACAGGTTCAGGGTTCAAAAGTTCATGGTTGCTTTTCTTTCGTTGACCTTGCTCGTAAGCCAGCATGTATTTGACCTGCCCGCTCGTGCCTTAACACCGATTTATTTTTTCAACTATGCCCTGAACAGCCCCAATAACCTGTTCTTTCCATATATTCTCATGTCTTACATGGCAGGCGGGTTTGCGGTGAACTCACAACCTCTGAACCCGGGAACGGTTGCAGATATTTAAATCCTAAATATAATCCCCGCGATGGAACTTGAACATAGCCACATTTGCGGTCACCGTTAGATCTTTGATAAGCCTCTCAAGATCCTTATCGTTGTGGAGTTTATCAGAGACCTCGCTTTCAATAATTCCCACCTCTTCTTTTATACTTATTGCTAAGGGCTCAATGTCTTTCAGTGTCTTTCCAGGATCAGCCAATTCCCTTGCATAATCATCTAAGAGACTAAGGATCTTATCACTCTGTTTCAGGATATCTGCATTGATACCACGGGAGGTCTGGAGGCTTGTTGGGTTTGTTTCAGCCAGCCTCTGCTCAAGGATTTCCGTGAATTCATTACCCTTATTTACCTTTTTGGAGGATGCCAATTTCCGATGGTATACATTACTTATTTCATTTATATCCATTTTTCAACCTCCTGGTCTGGAACACCTGTCGTCTGTTATCTGTTGCCCGTTGTCCGTAATAAATCCCTTAATTCCTAAATCTACAATTCATAAGCATTCCATTGTGTTGTCTGTGTTTGATTCGTCAAAACCCTATGAACTCAATAAGGCCAACAAGCTACATAACGCGTTTATCTCTTTTATACATATTCGGTACAGCTCAACAGTTTCTTTAGTAAAAACCAAGCATATTAAAAAAGATACCACTTGGCAAGAGAGAAAAGGGATTTCTTCTACTAATTTTCCCTTCTCATCCTCTCTACATCCCTGCTCAGCATCCACTCGCCTATTCACGGTGCCTGCATTGTGGACTCCACATAATGACACCTTTGGCGGATATGGACACCCACGCCCGCTCAAGCCTGGATGCCACGGTGGTCACTCTTCACTCTTCCGTTCTCTGATATTCTTCCTCTGCCTTTGAAATACACAGGCGATAATACGTTCGCGATCACTGGGTTTCAGATCAAGGAACTCCATACCAAGGTTGTAAGTAACTGTACCGTTCTCATCCACTGGCTTAACCCGGAGGACTTCACCAAATA
>DAOVRY010000170.1 GCA_030633645.1 Pseudomonadota bacterium
ACCATTTTGAAACTCCCACTCATCTGAACTATGTGGGGCATAATCTAAAAAAAAGATACCCATACCCTGGACTTTGACGTTAGCCTAAAATTTTAGCTCGGTGATCTTACAATAAAGGCAAAAATATGGTACCCATACCAAATAAACACCACTGAATCAGGGGCCAAATAGATGAAGATATCAACCTTTATTGAACACATAAAAAAATCAGCGGACCTTGGCCCACCGATTGTTTTCCATCATTATCTGCCCCACCAGGATCCCCAATACGATGATAGTCGCATCGTTTCTCAACCTATTCTGGATATCCTAAAAGGATTTAATCTGAGAGCACTTTATACTCATCAGACTCAGGCCATCAGGCACATCAAAGAGGGGAAAGATGTATTGGTATCTACACCTACTGCAAGTGGAAAGAGCCTGATCTATAATTTACCGGTCACTGAAAGCATCCTCAGGCAACCAGCGGTCAGAGCCCTTTACTTATTCCCCCTTAAGGCGCTTGAGCAAGATCAATTGAAGAACCTATCGGAATTTATTACTGAATTACCTTCCACCGATATCTCTGCAACTATATACGATGGCGATACACCCCCAAGAGACAGGGAGAGAATCAAAAAGAAAATTCCAAACATCATTTTGACCAATCCGGACATGCTCCATAGGGGTATTCTTGCCTATCATGAAAAATGGGCAGAACTGTTCTCTAACCTAGCCTTTGTTATTATTGACGAAGTGC
This sequence comes from Pseudomonadota bacterium, assembly GCA_030633645.1. Taxonomy (GTDB): domain Bacteria; phylum Desulfobacterota; class DSM-4660; order Desulfatiglandales; family B25-G16; genus JADFWK01. Next base: position 740 of record DAOVRY010000170.1, read on the forward strand.
ACACATATCGGGGGATTTTCGGATCACATCTTGCTCAGATATTGAGAAGGCTTAAAAGGGTCTGTTCTCTGTATCACACGACACCTCAATTCATTCTTTCCTCTGCCACTGTTCAAAATCCCCATGATCTTGGTAGAAACTTGATTGGCAAAGAGGTAGAAGTGATTTCCCAAAGTGGTGCCCCTAAATCTGGCCAGCACTTTTTATTTCTCAATCCCCAGTCCAGCACCAATTTTCTGGCCACTCAATTGTTTATCCGGTGCCTTGATTCCGGGTTAAGAACCATCGCATTTACCCAATCCAGAAAGGTTACCGAACTCATTCATATGTGGGTCAGACAGCTGTCCTCAAGCTTAAAGGATAAAGTGAGTTCATACAGGGCTGGCTTTCTCCCTGAGGAACGCCGCTCTATTGAAAAGAGATTGGCCCGGGGAAAACTGCTCGGGGTTATATGTACGAGCGCCCTAGAAATGGGTATTGATATTGGTTACCTGGATGTATGCATATTGGTAGGATACCCAGGAACCATCATTAATACCTGGCAGAGAGGTGGCAGAGTGGGACGCTCTGGACGTGACTCGCTCATAGCCCTCATCGCCAACCAAGATGCGCTTGATCAGTATTTTATGCAACATCCGGCAAATCTGTTTGACCAATCCTTTGAGGCTGCTGTGATCGACCCGGACAACTCCCACATCGTAAGGGCCCACCTACCCTGTGCGGCAGCTGAAATTCCCCTTACCTTAAATGACGCTGAAATTTGGCCTGATGATCTCCCCATCCATCTGGATTTCCTGGAATCCGCTGGGAAGCTCAGTCGGACAAGTGAAGGCAGGAAACAGTGGTTTTCAACCACTAAAAGGCCACATCTGAAGGTGGATATTCGCTCAGCTGGAGAGACGTACACCATATTTGATTCCAGAACGGGAGAGGCAATAGGTACCATTGATGGAATACGGGCCTTCAAGGAGTGTCATCCTGGTGCGATATATCTCCATAGGGCCAGCCCTTACCAGGTTGAACGGCTCATCATCGACAAAAAAGATATTATCGCTCGACCTACAGACCTGAGGTACTTTACGCACACACGGTCAGAAAAGGAGACTGAGATTATTAAGACTACCAAGAGTCAACCCAAGGGACAGTTTGTGGTAAAGTTCGGCCAGCTTAAGGTGACTGAAACAATAACTGGCTATGAGAAAAGGAGGGTTCCTGGTCAGGAACTGATCGGAACCTTCCCTCTTGATCTTCCACCCCAGACATTTGAGACCGTGGGGCTCTGGGTAGAGATTGAGGACGTGATTAAAGACATGGTGAAAGATAAAGGTCTTCACTTTATGGGGGGTATACACGCCATAGAACATGCAGCTATCAGCCTTTTCCCCCTGTTTGCATTGTGCGATAGAAATGACATCGGAGGGATATCCTACACGTTTCATCCCCAGGTGGAAAAGGCGGCTGTATTTATCTATGATGGGTATCCAGGAGGGGTGGGACTCGCCCAGAGGGGTTTTGAGATAATCCTCGAGCTGTTAGGCAAGACCTTGGATCTGGTTCGAACCTGCCCCTGCGAACAGGGGTGCCCCGCGTGTATCTATTCTCCCCGATGCGGTTCTGGCAATAAGCCCTTAGACAAAGAGGCTGCCCGACTAATTTTGGAGGCCTTAACCGGCGTGATATCTTTGGCAGATATCTCTCCTGATGAAGTGCACCATCAAATCACCTCCCCATCGAGACAAGAGGCATTTGAGAGAGTAGATCAAAAAAGGATTCTCTATTTTGATTTAGAGACGCAGAAGTCAGCCGCACAAGTAGGTGGTTGGCAGAACATGCACCTGATGATGGTATCTGTGGCTGTTATATTTGACAGTTTGGAGGATCGTTTTTATATTTATGAAGAAGATCAGACCGATGGGTTGTTTGAACATTTTTTCAAGGCGGATCTGGTGGTTGGTTTTAATCTGAAGAGATTTGACTATGGCGTACTCTCACCCTATACCCACAAGAACCTACGGAAAATACCGACCTTTGATATACTTGAGGATATTTACAATAGGCTTGGGTTCAGGTTAAGCCTCGAACACCTGGTGAGGGAAACCCTCAATAGAGGGAAATCGGCAGACGGCCTGCAGGCCATTGAATGGTTCAAGGCTGGGGAAATGGAGAAACTGACGGAATATTGCAAACAGGACGTAATACTGACGAGAGATCTTTTCCTTGAGGGAATAGAAAAGGGTTACATTGTATACAGAAATAAAAGGGGAAACGAAAGGGTGCGACTCCTCGTCGACTGGAATGTTACTAAAATAATTGAGGGATTAAGAAACTAAGGAATGGTGGATTGAGGGTTACCAGTTACCAGGCTGTTGCCGAAATCCCTTTTCGGTCGGTCTAAAACGTTTTCTGACAAATCTAAGGCTCCCTCCAGGCGATGTCAAAATTCGTCTTTAGGGCTCAAACAGTTGACATCGCTTATCTTCCACTTCGCCAAGATTTGTTGGCAAAAAATGTTTTAATGACCGCTCAAAGGGATTTCGCTTTGGGCAACAGCCTGTTACGAGTTGACCACTCAGCCACTTTCAGCACTTTTTAATCTAAGAAGGAGGTTAGTCTTATGTTCGGTCTGGGAGCACCAGAATTGATAATCATCGGTATAATTATCTTGTTTATCTTTGGAGCCAAGAGACTGCCAGAGATTGGTAAGGGTCTCGGAAGTGCTATAAGGGAATTCAGAAAGGTGAAACAGGATGTAAGCGTGAATGGCGAAAAGGAAGCAGTAGAGGAAAAAAAGGAAGAGAAAAAGTCTCTTGAAAATGAATTGGCCAAAAAGGCAGTTGAAGAGATTCCGGTCCTAAAAAAGGGCCTGGAGATTAAAAAAAAGGCAGAAAAGGTAAAGAAGATTTTTAAATAGACGCTCTATTGAGAATATCTACCATCTCCTCATGGATTCTTCCATTTGACGCCACAATAAGCGGAGATTCAAGGTGATAGTCCTTCCCCCTCCTGTCTGTTACAACTCCACCTGCCTCTTCTACCATTAACCATCCGGCTGCGGTATCCCAGGGATTCAACTTGATTTCCCAGAACCCGTCAAACCGACCTGCGGCGAGATAGGCGAGGTCCAGCGCTGCTGAGCCTGCCCTGCGGATACCTCGTGCTTTGAGAATCATTGCATTAAAGTGATTTAGGTTGTTAACACTGGATTCTCGCACGT